>JBEEGD010000290.1:0-21535 GCA_041166685.1 Acidimicrobiaceae bacterium
CTTGCCCGCGCCGTTCGGACCGATGAGCCCGACGATCGAGCCTTCGGGCACCGTGACGGCGACCTTGTCGAGAGCTTGCAGGCCTCCGAAGGCGACGGAAACGCCTTCGATGTCGAGCAATGCGTCCGTCATCGATCCGCCACCAATTGCCGTCGGGTACGGCCGGCGGCGGCGGTCGGCTTCGCGATCGGGGGAAGTGCGACGAAATCACCGACCTCGAGGTTGGCCGCATCCGCGTGAGCCGTCCCGTCGGCATCCGAGGACGATTCGCGGGAAGCGAAGAGCCGCTCGATCTGACGCGACAGAAGATCGTGATTGCGCACGAGGCGATCGCGGATGAGCAGCCCGACCCCGACGAGGACGAGTGCCAACCCGGTCACGCCGCCGGACAGGATCTCCTGGTTCTGGACCCACAACTGATCGGTGCGGCTGATGTGGTGCCAGGCCAGGTAGATGGCGAAGAAGCCGGCGATGATCGCGGTCACTCCCGCGATCATCGCGATCGGCACCGCCTCCGAGGACTGGCCTTCGCCCTGCGTCCGCGAGATGAAACCCCGGATTCGAGGCATGAGTCTCCTTCCGATTCCGTTTAAGCCTTCTTGGTAACGAGCGATGACGCTGATGAGTCCGAGTGGTCCGCCGTAGGCGAGGATCGAGTCGAAAGTTTTGCCGCCACCGCTCCCGAAGAGATCGGCGGAGAACTGCTGGCCGCCCTGCAGCATCAACGTGGCGACGGCCAGCCCGCCGACGAATCCCGGGCCCGCCAGCACGGCGATGAGCAGGTAGCCGAACGACAACGTGAAGGGAAAGGCGGTGGCTCCGAGCCGCTGGATCCACATCACCGTCATTCCGCCGGCCAGTCCGGCGAACGCGCCGCCGACGGCGTACGCAGCGATGCGGTACGCGGTCACGGGCACGCCAAACGCCAACGCCGCGTCGGGATCCGCCCGCACCCAGAACCACGCCCGGGCGAACTTGGAGTGCATCAGCGCCCACGCGGCCGCCACGGCGGCGATGACGACGACAGCCAGCACGGGGTACAGCGAGCGGCTGGTCGTGAAGCGCAGCGGACCGAGCGCGGGTGTCGCCGACGCGCGCCCGCCAGCGTCACCAACGAGCCAGGATTGCGAGAAGAAGAAGCGGTCGATGGCGAGGCCGGCGACCAAGGTCACGAGAGCGACCTGCACGTCCTTGGTGCGCAACGTCGGGATGGCGATCACCCCGCCCACCACCGCGCCGAGCAGCACGGCCACCGGCAGGAGGTAGATCGGCGACATCCCGAGGCGGTCGCTCAGCGTCAGCGTCGCGAACGCGGGCACGCCGACCATTGCGGTGTGCGCGAGCGACAGTTGGCCGGCCCAATTCACCAGCACGTGCAGCCCGATGGCTGCGACGAAGAAGATCAGGACCACACCGAACTTGAAGACGGTGACCTCTCGGCCGAGCATCGGGATCAGCACGAGGGCGAGCGCTCCGACAGCGACCGTCAATGGCGGCCCACGACGCGCTGGGAGAGCGCCGGGCAAGGCCGACAAAGACCAGGGGCCGCGACGCCGCACGATCGCTCCGACCCCGAGGGCGACCCCGGCCAACACGGCCATCGCGAACACCGACGAACCGGTCGTGGAGCCGCCCGCGGCCACACCAGACGTCGCAGTCGAACGCGGCGACGTGCTGGGTCCGACGGCCGGCACCGTTGTCCCACGACTTGACGGCGCGGTGACGGCTGCGGGCGCGACCGGTTCGGTGGCAGGGGTGTAGACGCCGAGGGGTTGGAACGGCACCAACGCGGGTTGGGGTCGGGTCGTCGTGGTCGCGCCCGTGCCTGACGGGGGCGTTGTCACGTCGAGCGCGGTGTCCTGGGTGGCCAGCGCGATGCGGTACGTCGTGCCCGTCGTGGGCGCGTCAGGGAACAGGGCAAGGCCGGTGTTGTCACCGCGGGCCCACCGGTCGGCGAAGATCCCGAGCGGCAGCGTCCAATGCCCGTTGTCCTGGCGCGTCGCGTCGGTGCGCAGCGTGCAGTCCGTCGGCGGAGCTGTTGCCAACTTTCCGTCGCCGCTGAACGGACCGGCGAGCGCGCACGCAACCATTGCGCCGCCGGCGGCCTGCAAGCTGTCGGTCGCTTCGACGAGCACGAGCTTCGCGCTGCGCAGGTCGCCGGCACTCAGACCGGCCACGTCGATGTGGACGAAGCTGCGAGCCTCCTCGATTCCGGCGGTCACCGCTACATAGAGCTCGTTCGGCTGCGCCATGAACGTCGCGAACATCTGACTCTGGGCCCAGGCCTGGTGGTTGACGCGCCGGTCGGCCGCCCCGGCCGGGTCGACCAAGGTGGCGAGGGCGACCAGCGTCACGATGCCCGCGACGAGACGGCGCACGGTCACTCAGTACGCTGACGGCGCCAGGCCGCTGGGCCGGACCAGCATGAGCACCAAGATGAAACCCGCGATGGCGACATCGGTGATTCCAGAGATCGGGCTCTTGAATGCAATGAACGCCTCCATCATGCCGAGCAAGATCCCCGCGCCAAACGCACCACCGACGTTGGTGAGACCACCGACGACGGCCGCGGCAAGCCCGCGTATCGACAGCGTGGCCATGAACCCGACGTTGAACGCGACCAGCGGCGCGATGAGGATGGCGGACACACCCGCCAGCGCGCCGGCCAAAGCCCACGTCACCATCGATGTTTGGTCCACGTTGACCCCGACCAGCCCGGCCGCGTAGGGATCCAGTGCAGTGGCCCTCAATCGGAGGCCAAAAGCGCTGAAGCGATAGAGGGCCCACAGCCCCGTCAGCGCGAATGCGCTGACGGCAAGGACCAGCAGCTGCTGAGGCTGCACACGCAGACCGACCAGCTTGATGCCGTCTCCCCGAACCAGGGGAGCGGTGAAGCGCGCGTTGAGCCCCCACCTCCGAGTCGCGAAGATGAAGAAGAGTGACCCGACGGCGAAGGTGCCGACGAGCGGACGGATGCGTGGAGCAGTTCTCAGCGGCCGCACGACCAATCGTTCGGTCAAAGCTCCGAGCGCGGCCGCGACGACGACGCCGACCGGCAGCGCGACCCAAAGCCCGTGGTCGCGCGCGAAGGCTGTGGACTCTGATCCGAAGCGCAGGTCTGCGAACACGAACGCGCCGACCATCCCGGTCTCTCCGTACGCGAAGTTGACGACGCGGGATCCTCGATACACAACCACGAGACCGACACCCAGCAGCCCGTAGATCAGTCCCACGAAGAACCCGCTGAGGATCACCGCGTTCATGTTGTGAGACACCTTTCGGCGAGCGCGAACGGACCACGGCCTCTGTCGAAATTATACGCAGTGTAATTATTGCGCCGAGCCGCTAGGAGTGTCAACTTCACCGCAGACCCTCGATCACCTCGTCAGCCCCGTCCGGGAACGCCATGAAGTCGGGTGGATATTCGCCCCGGCGAATGTCGGCCTCGCACAGCGATCCGTCGGCGTCCGCGTACAACAAGCGAAACATCCCGTCGAGCTCGCTGAATATCTCGATCGTGGTGCATCCGTCGGGACCGGCGGTGTGAGGGCCGTAGAGCTCGCCCGGTCTCGCGGTGAAGACGTCGCCCACCGTCGCGATCGTGCCGTCACCCGTGTCGAGGCTGCCTTGCACGACGATCTCGAAACGGAAGCAAGGGTGGCCGTGGCGGGCCAGGACGTAGTTCGGCGGCATCGGAAGCAGCAGCGCCGCGGGCACGTCGAAGTCTTCGGCCTTGCCGAGCATCCACAGCGGGATCGGCGCGCTATCCAATCCCGTCCCGGAGAGGGCGTCCAGGAACCATGCCGGCATCGTCGGAAACTCGCCGAGTCGGTAATACGCCATCTGTCGTTCTGGGTCAGCGCGCGCTACGCGACGCGGACGGGACGGGGGAGGCGTTCGCTCCTCCCGGCGTGAACTCGACCGGAACGTTGAGCCAACCGTTGATGCGCCCGCGGTCTTGGTACATCACCAGGTCGCTCTCGAGCACCCGATAATCAGGAATCCGTCGCAAGACCGCCTCGAGCATCACGCCGAAGACCAGGCGAGCCAGGTGAGACCCAACGCATCGGTGGATCCCGACACCGAAGGCCATGTTGCGGTTCGGACGGCGGTCGAGCAGGAGCTCGTCGGGTCGGTCGAACTGACGGGGATCGTGGTTGGCAGCACCGAAAGCCACGAAGAACTTGTCGCCCTCGTGCAGTTGATGATCGAAGAAGACTGCGTCTCGGGTCACGGTCCGCGCGAGGCCCGGAACGGGCGAGAAGTACCGAAGGAATTCCTCCATCGCGGTGTCCCAAATCGACGCGTCATCGATCAGGCGCGCCCGCTGGTCGGGGTTCCGTGAAAGCCAGATCACCGTGTTGGCGAACCAGTTGGTCGTCGTGTCGACCCCACCGGCGAGCAGCGTGGTGCCGACATTCTCGAGCTCCTCAATGCTGACGAGCGCGGGGTCGACCGCGGCCGTCGCAACGCGGCTCACGAGGTCGTCGGCCGGGTTGGCACGCTTCTCCCAGAACGCCGCTTTGCATTCCGCCGGGATGCGAGTGACGAACTCGTGCACCATGCGTTGGAACTGCTCCTCGTCGCCCGGAGGCATGGCGAAGCCGAGGTGGTGGACGTCCGCGTATCGGTCGGCTTCGGCGAGGTCGTAGCCGAGCACGCGCATGATCGCCTTCGCCGGCACCGGGCTCCCGAGGTCGTAGAGCAAGTCGGCCTTGCCGCTCTCGACGACAGCGTCGATCGCCGACTCGACCCACGTCTGCACCTCCGTCGTCAACGGGGCGACCGCGGCGGAAGACAACGACGGCGTCATCAGCCGCCGGTAGGCCTGCAGCCGCGGCGGGTCGAGGTCGATCGGCGGAGCAACCACGCCGTAGCCCTCGAGGGACGGGATGCTCACCCCTCCGTGCTCTCGGGCCGACGAGAACAGGTCGTCGTCGTGCAAGGCGGCGAAGGCTTCGTCATATCCCGTCACGACCCAGAACCCGCCCCACGCCTCACTCCACGCGATCGGACAGTGCTCACGCGCCGTTCGATAGGCCCCGATCGTGTCGGCGGCGAATTCGGGGCTGTGATGGTCGAAGGCGATGGTGCACGCCGACTTGGTCCGCAACGCCGCGCTCATCGCCGACCTCCGAATGTCAGAACTGTTCGCCGGCGGGCCCCAGCGACTTCCACGTGTTGTCGGACTGGCAGCAGCCGATCGGGAAGACCGCGGCTTGGCCTACGGGAATCGCCTTGCCCTTGAGCGTGAACGGGACGAGGTAGCCGTTGTCGTAGTCTTGGACTTCTTTGGCGGAGGCGACGAACGACTCTCGCGTCAGGTCGTGGCCGGCCACCTCGAGCAGCTTGCCGATGGTGACGGCTGCCCCATAGACGGGCAGCTCGAAATCCTGCGCGGAGGCGGCAGCCGAATCTCCGTTGTACTTGCGCACGTTGGCGATGAATTGCGCGTAGGCCGGTGTTTCGCTCGTCGTGAAGGGGCGCGTTCCGATGACGCCGTTGTACAGAGGCCCTGTCGAGCGGGCTCCGAGGTCGGTGGCCGCGCCGCTGATCGGCCCGGCGTAGTACTGCGGGCTGTAGCCGATCGCCTGGCTGTCGCGGATGATTCCGGGAGCTTCGAGCCCGACGTAGAGCATGACGAACTGCACACCGGCGTCCCTCATGCGGCTCATCTGGGACACGAACGAGGTCTGGTTCTGAGAGATCTTCTCGGAGTGGACCAATTGCAGGCCGGCCTGAAGCAACGCGGCGGATACAGCGTCGTACTGCGAGGCGTAACGCGCGACGTCACCGGTGTAGATGATGCCGATCTTCGAGTTGCCGGCGTTCGCGTACTGGCTCTTCACGAATGAGACCTCCGCGGGCGCGAACTGCGTCCCCAACGTGAGCGCGATCACCGAGCGCCAAGACGGGTCCATCGCCGAGGGGTTCGCGTCGAACACCGGCATACCGGCGGCGTCCTCACAGGCGTCCTCGGCCACATACGCGCCCGTCATGTTCCAGACCATGAACGAGCCGTTGCTCGTCGCTTCCTTGCACGCGGAGATCGCGCCGTCCGCGCTTCCCTGATTGTCGACCTTGACGAGCTTGATCTGCCGGCCGTAGATGCCGCCGTTGCTGTTCACTTCCTTTTGCCACGTGGTGGCGGCGACGTCGAACAACTGATTCGAGAGCTGCCCGTAGACGCCGGAGAACGCGGCGGACACCGAGATCGTGATCTCGTTGTCGGTGATGCCGACGGTCGAGCCGGAGGCGCCGCCTCCCGTCGCTGCCACGCCCTGGATTCCCCCGGCTCCCGACTCCCCTCCGGTTGCTGCAGCCGTCTGTCCGCCGGCGCCGAGCGGCCCGGCGGCGCCCAGCGACCCGGCGGCGCCAGGAGTGGTCCCGTTCGAGGGCTGGGCTACGCCGTTGGCGTCCAGTTGGCTTCGCTGATCGGCGGCGTTGACCCTGGCCCCTCCGGGCAAGGTGCTGTTCGAACAGGCGGCGGCAACAAGCAGCACGATTGCCAGCAGCGACGAAGCACGGATTCGAGCCTTTGTCGAGGTCTTCTGCCCTGGACGACTCAAGGTTCGGGAACGCGATATAGGCATGTACCCCCCTTGCTCGTGACCGTATCATTGCACTGAGTGCAAATACCAGCCGCGGTGCCCATCGAATGTTCCGCGGCGGTTGCCTCTATTCCTTCTTAGGTTGCGCCATCGCCCGGATCATGTTCTCTTGAACGAACGAAGCGACGAGCCGCCCGTCCTGGGTGAACACGTTGGCCCGCCCGTACGATCCTCCGCGTCCTGAGTACGGGCTCTCGTGAGAGAGCAGCATCCACTCCGACGCGTCGATCGGTTCGTGGAACGCGATCGTGTGTGTGATGACGGTCGTCGCGATGGACGAGTGCGCCAAGGATTGTCCGACCCCGTGGTGTGGGCGCATGGCGGTGCCGATGAGAAACCCGTCGCTCGCGTAGGCCAGGAGCGCTTGGTTGGTTGGGGGCTCCGCCGGCGCGCCGGGGAAGCGCGTCCAGATGTCGAGCACGGCGGGGCCCACGGCATTGGGATCGGCGACGTTCACGCCTCCCACGACCCGCACCTCCCACCAGGGCGAAGCCGAATTATTCGGCAGAGTCTGGTCCGGCCCGGTCACCGAGGGCATGGTCGTGCTGTGGCGGATGAGGTCGTCCTCCGGCGCGGCGAGCAGAACGAGCGCCGACGTGCAGGCGCGGTCCCCTTGGCGGATCGTGACGGCCGCGCTCGAGAAGGTCCGACCGGAGTGGAGCGCTTCGACGTCGATCTCGACTCCCTGCGCGACCGACCCTGACCGCACAAAGATGAGTTGGATCGACTTCACCGCCTTGGAGGACTCGACCCGGCTCGCCGCGAGCAACGTCTGGGCCAGCAACTGACCGCCGAAGATCAGTTGTCCCTCCGCCTCGCCGAAGCTCGGCGCGCGGAACGATCCGGTTCCGGTCGCTTCGAGATCGAGGGCGGCGAGCAACCCTGCGGGGAGTTCGGTCACGTGATCCCTCTCGATTGGCGTCGATCTCGTGTCGCCGGAGCGGCTCTGTACGATGCCCACCCATGAAGATAGAATTCAACTCAGCCCAATGCACGGGTCACGGGCGGTGCTATGTGCTCGCCCCGTCCGTGTACGAGGCTGACGACGACGGCTACGGCTTCGCGCCGGTGCCGCTCGTGCCGCCCGAGCTCGAACACATCGCGCGGCGTGGCGCCCAGAACTGCCCCGAGGGAGCCATTCGCCTCATCGAGGATGGGTCGCCGAACGGCTGAAAATATGGTCTCCACGTGCGGTGACCACCACGTGCTCCTCGATCGTCAGTCGCGAGGTTCGTCGAGGTTGATCAATCCTCGACGGGTGATGATCACCATCGCGTCGATGGCCGCCGACTTCTGGGCATGAGCGAGCGTGAACACGCTGTACGGCAGCCGCTCGATGAGGGCCAGGAGGGCCAGAGCAGCGACGAGCGGGTCGCCGAGACCTCGACGATCGAGCAGTTGCACGAGTCGGTCGTATGCCGACGCCATCGCGCGTTGCGACATGGCCTCGAGCCGTCGGTCGACGAGCTCGATCTCCTGCCACATGCTCATCACCCCACCGTTGCTCCGGTAGGTGTTGAACCAGTCTTCAACCCATCGCCGCAGCTCCTCTTCGTCGGAGGAGGTGGGGAAGGCGTCGATCAACCCACTCATCTGGTTGCTCGCCAGATTGGCGAGCACGAAGAAGAGGTCGTCCTTGTTCTCGAAGTATCGATAGAAGCTTCCGTGGGAGACGCCGGCCTGCTTCACGATGTCGTCGACTCTTGTCTCGTGGTACCCACGCGAGCGGAAGACCCTCGCTCCCGCGGTGATCAGCCGGCTGCGCGTTCGCTCGCCCGACGGGCCGAGCGCGCGTCGCGGTGTGCTCTTGGCCGCCGGCCACCGTCGAACCCGGGTGTCCTCGATCTCGGACTGACCGTCGGACGCATTGACACCCGGGATCGGACCGACAAGGACGCGGTGGATCAGGCGGGCCAGACCGTCGATGAACTGGTCCCGGCTTAGCGATGCCGGCGCGACGCGGCTGTGCCAGTAGAAGTTGCAGCGCGTGACCATGGTGACGATGCCGGTCGCGAGGCTGTCGACGCCGAGCTCGCGGTGATCGCCTTCGACTCGACGGATCAAGCTCTGTCCGAGCCGTTCGCTGATGACCTTGGATCCCGCTGCGAACGGCACGTGGTCGCGCCGGGCGGCGGGAAACGCCGAGAACACGGGCGCGTGCTGCTCGTAGAGCACCGAGTAATCCAGCAGCCAGTAGCGAAGAACGAGGACACCGTGTGCGTCCGGGGTGATGGCGCCGAGGTTGTCGGCCTGGTCGATCATCGTCCGGCCCAGCCCGGCCGCCAGCTCCCAGAACACGTCGTCCTTGCTGGAGAAGTACTGGTAGAAGCTCGGACGCGAACAGCCGGCCTTCTTGGTGATCAGCTCGACGTGCGTGTCGTGGAACCCAACCTCGGCAAACGCTTCGAGCGCGGCCGAAAGGATCCGTCGTTGCGTCTTGGTACCACGATCGCCGACGACTGGGTTGCTTCCGAAGGGCGGGCGCCGCAATGCCGCGGTGGCGTCCATCCCATCACCCTAACCACCGCCTTGGGTCGATTCGCGTGAGGCCTATCCCGGCGACCGGTCCGTCGCGGCGCGGTTTGCCGGCGCGCGCTCCGCGATCAGCGCCGAGCGATTGAGCTTTCCCGCTTCGCTGCGCGGCAGGCGGTCGACGAAATCGTAGGACTTCGGCGCCTTGTACGTGGACAGGCGCTCCCGGCAGAAACAGTCGAGCTCTTCGGCGGGTACCGGCGAGGAGGGATCGGTCGGTTGGACGAGCGCGACGACGCGCTGGCCCCATTCCTCGTCGGGCAGGCCGATCACTGCGACGTCGCTGACCCCAGGATGTTCGCTGAGGACGGCCTCGACCTCTGCTGGATACACGTTGGCCCCGCCCGTCACGATCATGTCGGCTCGGCGGTCTGCGATGTAGAGGTAGCCGTCTTCGTCGAGCCAACCGAGGTCTCCGACCGAAACGAACCCGTCGGCTGTCGTACTGGCCGGCGCTGCGCCCCGATATTCGTAGGTGGGGCCGATGTCGGTCACGGGCCTCATGTAGATCTCGCCGATGGCGCCCGTTGCCAGTTCCCTGCCGTCCTCGCCAAGGATCCGAATGTCGGTTCCCATGCCACGGCCGACGGTGCCGGGATGCTGCAGCCACTCGTCACCGCGCACGAGCGCCATGCCGGTGTACTCGGAGGCGCCGTACGAGATGAAGAAGTGTTCGGGCTTCACCAGCCGGCACCACGTGTGCACCAGCCACGCCGGCGAGGACGCCGCGCTTGCCATGACCGAGTCGAGCGACGAGAGATCACGTCGATCGATGTCGGGCAGCCTCGCGATGCGCATGAGCATCGTCGGTACCATGTTCACGACGTTGACGCGGTAGCGCTCGATGAGGTCGATCGCCCGCTCGGCCGTGAAGCGCTCCATGACCACGACGGGCTGGTCGTGCGTCAGCGCGTGGAAGCTGCCCCTGAACCCGGCCGCGTGGTAGAGGGGTGAAGCGATGAGTTGCGTCTGTCCGCGCCGCGTCTGGATGTAGTCGCCGACTCCCTTGTTCATGGGTGGCGGCGGCTCTCCTGGGTCGGAACCGGGAGCGAGCCCGTTACCGGGCGTGATGATGATCTTCGGGCGGCCGGTGGACCCGCCTGACGCGATTGCCATCGCGGGCGACGGAAGGCGATCCGGAAGCGGGTCGGACGATAGGTCGTCGGCTGCGCTCAGCTCGTGCGAGCGAAGCAGTGCGAATGCGACCTCGTCCCAGTCGCCGACGACGAGCGTTGGCGCGGCGACGTCGAGCAGAGCGTCACGCTCGCGCGGCGGCATGTCCCAGCGGAGCGGGAGCACGCACGCGCCGAGCTTCCACGCGCCGATGCTGACGAAGAAGTGCTCGGGTGAGTTGCGCAGGCCGACGGCGACGAGCGACGTTGCGTCGACCCCCTGCCGTTCGAGCAATCGCGCGACGCGGCACGACCCCTGATCGAGTTCCTGCCAGGAGATCTCGTACTCCGCCCCATCGAGAGGAGCGAAGACGATGGCGGTCTCGTCGGGGTGAGCCTCGGCAAGAAGGCTGATGCGCCTTCCTATCGATGTGGGCTGGCGCGTTTGCGGGCTCGACGTCGTCACAGTGGTGAGAGTAATCGCACCGAGTTCAAATCGTCGCTATCAGACCCCTGTCTTGAAGCCGGCGACAAGCAACGCCGCTCGGCGGCGCAGCGTCGGTCGCAACCGACCGTTCTTGCGGCCGGCCCAGGCCACGATCGCGTCCATGGTCACTGCTTCGAGCATGCGCCCGAGCTCGTTCGCGTCCAGGTCTGCGGGCAGCTCGCCGACGTCCTGCGCATGGGCGAACAGCGCGGCAAACGATTGCCGGAACCCGAAGACCGGCCGCGGTGGTGTCGTTGTCGTCGGCAGCCGATGGAACTCCGCGACCGACCTGGCCACCGCCGCTCTCGGCGCGAGCTCGACCCTTCGCGCCAGCGATGTCATCAGTCTGTCGACCGCGGTCTCGACCGGAACACCGGAGGCGAGCGACTTGGTCGCCTCGTCGAACATCACCGCCGCGGTGCCCCACCCGAGCTCGAGCAGGATGTCTTCTTTGTGGGCGAAGTGAAAGTAAAAGGTGCCCTTCGTGACGTTGGCCGCGCTGGCGATCTCGTTGACGGTGGTTTCTTCGATGCCGCGCTCGAAACCGCGCTCGGACCACAGTTGCAAGGCGGCGCGCACGAGTTGCGCGCGCGTGCGCCGCGACCGCTCCTGCAGTAGTGCCGACCGACGTGGGCCGTCGGGCGTGTCCACCACCTTCGGGGTCGCTTCTTGCTCGCGGGGTCGTGCCAACGAACCTTCTCTCACTGGCGACCGGTCGGGACAACTTCGTGCGTTCGTACATTAGAAGAGCAAATCGGCGGTGGGGCGAATCTGCGACGATGTTTCTCCTCGCGCGCCGAGCGACGCGTGGACGCCGGATTGGCAGCGCGACGCCCTCCGGGCAAAACTGTACGTGGTCCAATACTTTCGGTTCCACGAAGACATAGGGAGGTGGTGCCTCGATGGCCTCAGTCGACGAGGAAACCCGAGCGTTCTCCGACGTCTGCTTCCCGCGCCAGGAGCATCACACCCTGTTGCCCGATCCAGAACCCAGACCACACACGTACCTGCTCATCTCGGTGGACGACCACTTGGTCGAACCTCGCGGAACCTTCCAGGGGCGGCTCCCGGCGAAGTTCGCCGCAGACACGCCCCGCGTCGTCGAGGACGACGAAGGCGTCGAATGGTGGCTGATCGAGGGCAACAAGGAACCGAACATCGGAGCGAACTCCGTCGTCGGACGTCCCATGGAGGAGTGGAGCGCCGAGCCGACGCGCTACGACGAGATGCGCAGAGGAGTATGGGACATCCACGAACGCGTGCGCGACATGGACATCAACGGCGTGTACGCGTCACTGTGCTTCCCCTCGATGGTCTTCGGCTTCGCCGGACAACGGTTCATGGCAATGCGCGATCACGAACTCGGGTTGGCTTGCACGCGGGCGTACAACGACTGGGTCATCGACGAGTGGGCCGCCCCGTACCCCGATCGGATCATCCCGTGTCAGATCCCCTGGCTCCGCGATTCGGCAGCGGCGGCGGACGAGGTGCGGCGAAACGCAGCCCGTGGCTTCAAAGCCGTGGCTTTCACGGAGAATCCCGAGAAGCTCGGCCTACCTTCTCTGCACACCGGGTATTGGGATCCGTTCTTCGCCGCTTGCGAGGAGACCGAGACCGTGGTCAACCTCCACGTGGGGTCGTCGTCTCAGATCTCCCGGCCGTCGAGCGACTCTCCTCCGGACGTCACGATCTCCCTCTTCACGGTGAACGCCCTCGCCGCGTCCGTCGACTGGCTCTTCTCGCGGATTCCGGTGCGCTTCCCCGGCATCAAGCTCGCGTTTTCGGAAGGTGGCTTCGGTTGGGTGCCGATGGTGCTTGACCGTCTCGAGTACCTCGAGAAGCGAACGGTGACGTCGACATGGGCGGGGATCGATCTCACACCGGCCGAGGTGTTCAAGCGCAACTTCTACTTCACGTCCTACTGGGACCCGTCCAGCTTCGCGTTGCGCAACCGAGTCGGACTCGATCACATCATGATCGAGTCCGACTACCCGCATGCGGACACGACGTGGCCCGACACACAGGCGTGCATGGCGGAACAACTCGCGGGTCTCGCGGAAAGCGACGTCCGCAAGATCACCCACGAGAATGCCGCGGCCCTTTACCGGCATCCGCTCCCCGCGCGTCCGTAGTCGCGCACACCGCGCCGGGACAGCTAGGTCAGGATCCCGGGGTCGGCCCGGAGCTCCTTGCGCGCCATGGCCTCGAACAGTCCCGGGAAGCCGAACTGGGAGACCATCGAGTTCAGCTGGTCGGCCGCTTCAGCAGGCATGGGAACACCGCCCCCGGCCGCGGCAACGTGCCACGCCTGGCGGCACCGCCATTCCAGCGTGATCGCTCGCAGGTGCGCCTCGCGGATGCTGTTCCCGGTGACGAAGACACCGTGGTTCGCGAGCAGCGCCCATGGGGCATCGCCCATCCGGGAGACGATCTTGCGCACCTCGTCAGCGCTGGCGGCGTTGTCGTCGTAGGTGTCGTACAGAAAGAGCTCTCCGCCGAGCAGCGCACTGGTTTGGTCGTAGACCGGAGGCACCTGGTGCATGTCCGCCCAGATCGTCCCCCAGCGGGGGTGGTTGTGGACGGCGACAACCACGTCGTCACGATGTCGGTGGAGTTCAGTGTGCAGAATGATCGCCGGTGTGACAGTCCACTTCCCGTCCAAGACGTTGCCGTCGATGTCGATGCGCATCACGTCATCGGCCGTGAGCTCATCCCAGGTCAGCTCGAGCGGGTTGACGAGCAACGTGCCGTCAGGCTGCCTGTAGCTGATGTGGCCGGCGAGGTGGTCGTCGTAACCCTCGCGGTGCAGCACTCGCGCGAGTAGCGCGAGTTCGGCCTTGGCATCGAACTGCGTGGGCGCATTCGAGACCCACAGTTCCATGTCGACCTGCGTCATGGCTGGCACCTCTCTTCCGACTGGAGTTGTACTGAGTACAATGTTAGCGTCTTGGGCGGGGGCTGGAGCCCGAGACAGGAGACCGGTGGGCGTGAGCACAGAAGCGAGGAAGCAGCGGATACTCGACTACTACGCGGCGACCATCGATGGTGACCTCGATGGGATGGCGCGCTTGTTCACCGAGGATGTGCACATCTGGATGCCGCCGTCAGCGGCGAAACGCGGGCTGCCGGTGCCGCTTGTCGGCCGCGAACTGTTCCTGGCGTTGTCGCGACAGTTGCTCGACGACACAAGCGAGTTCTGGCGAACCACGAGTTGGACGCCCCACACCTTCCTCTTCGAAGGCGACAAGGTCGCGGTGTACGTGACCTTGGACGGCGTCATGCCCAACGGTGCGCTGTACAAGAACGACTACATGTTCCTCTACACATTCGCAGAAGACGAGATCTCGGAGATCCGCGAGTTCGTGGACACGGCGTGGATCAACGACTTTCTCGCGTCCAACAGCGCTGCGACGGTCTGACCTTCCATCAATGTGCGGGCGAGGCTCACACTTGGTCGCCGGCCGCGGTCGCTGTCACGGCGATGCCGCGAGCGCGTCATTCGGAGAACTCGAAGCGAAGGCCGTGGTTGTCTTCGGGGGCGAGCGCCGACGTGTCCGCCGCATCACCGCTGACCAGTCGGACGCCTCGGCCGGCGAAGTAGCGATCGACCTCCGCGAGGTCCCGGACGGCGAACGTCGTGGCTCGGATTCGCTCGCCGTAGCGGTCGATGTAGTCGCGCAACGGTCCCGCCCGTACCGGAGCGATGAGCTCGACACAGCTGTCTCCGATCTGCAGCCCGATCGACGTTGCGGCCACGCCCGGCCGGTCGGCGCGGTATGCCACGGAGCAGCCGGTGAGATTCTGGAAGCATCCGGCGGCGTCGTCGCAGTTGCGTACTGCGATGGAGTACCGCTTGATGCCGAGAAGGCCAAGGGGGTGGATATCGCTCCAGTACTCCCTGGACTGCATCGGCTCGATGAAGGGAACCGGCGGTGGCTCTGCGTGCCAGTCGCCCTCGTACACCTCGAGCGCTGCGCCGAACGAGTCCGCCGGGTTTGTTACGAAATGCGTCGTTCCGTCAACGAGGATTCGCAGGCCCTTGCTCTGCAGGATCTCCTTCGCCGCTGCGAGATCCCGAACCTGATACTCGACACCGGAGTAATGGTCACCGAACATCTCGAGCGAGCGAGTCCGTCTGCCGTCGTGGCCGGGCTTGGGCGCGGAGAGCTCGAAGATCACACGTCCGATGTTGATGAGGCAGATGTCCACGTTCACGCGATGGATCTCGAGGTTGAGCTGCGCGCCGAAAAGCCGACGGAAGTGGTCGATGCTGTCGTCGTATCCGTTGACGATCGCATTGATGTGCTGCAGGCGCGTGAAGTCGACGTTGGTCACGGGATCGTCGATCTCCTCGGTGGCGAAGCCTTGCGGAAGCACTGCGCGAGCAGAGAAACCTCACGCTAGTTGTCGTTGCAACAAGAAAGGAACCCGAATGGCCAAGGGCGTCATGATCGTCTTTTCGAACCCCGTCGAGGCGGGGCGGGAGGACGACTACAACGAGTGGTACACGAATGTGCACGTGCCTGAGCTGCTGCAGCTCGACGGTTTCGTCGCAGCGCGCCGCTTCCGCGTGCTCGACGCAGAGCCGGAGCAGCGCTTTGGCGCGGTCTACGAGCTGGAGGCCGACGACCTCACCAGCATCATGGACGTCATCGGCAAGGCGGTCGCGGACGGGAACATCCACATGACCGACGCCATCGAGATGGAACCTCCTGCGGTGGTGCGGCTGTGCGAGGAGCTGTAGCCGTCGCGGCAGCCTCGTGCTGCGGTCGCCGAACCGTGAGAGGACGACCGAAGGGGGGCGTGCGCCGTGTGGGACTTCAAGACCGAACCTGAGTTCCAGGAGAAGCTCGACTGGATCGACCAATTCGTGACGGAGCAGGTCGAACCCCTCGACGTGCTGGACCAGCCGGCCTACAAGCGTCCGGAGGGAGCGCTCAAGACGCTTCTCGACAGCCTGAAGCAAGAAGTGCGCGACCGCGAGCTGTGGGCCTGCCATCTCGAACCCGAACTCGGCGGCCAAGGATACGGCCAGTTGAAGCTGGCCTTGATGAACGAGATCCTCGGCCGGACGATCTGGGCGCCGATCGTCTTCGGGTGTGCGGCTCCCGACACGGGAAACGCGGAGATCATCGCCGCTTACGGCACCGAGCAGCAGAAGAAGAGGTGGCTGCAACCACTGTTGGACGGGGAGGTCTTCTCGTCCTATTCGATGACAGAGCCCCAGGGGGGTTCGGATCCGACGATGTTCCGCTGCCGGGCCGAGCGGGACGGCGACGAATGGGTCATCAACGGCGACAAGTTCTACTCGTCCAACCTGCGCACGGCGTCGTTCATCATCATCATGGCCGTCACGAATGCCGACGTGCATCCGTACCAGGGCATGTCGATGTTCCTGGTGCCGTCGGAGACGAGCGGCATCCGTGTGCTGCAGGACATCGGCCATCCCGGTCAGCGGTTCGGACACGGGATCCACGCCCATGTGCGGTATGAGAACGTGCGCGTGCCGGCGGAGAACCTGCTCGGCGGCGAGGGCAAGGCCTTCGAGGTGGCCCAGCGAAGGCTCGGTGGCGGGCGGATCCATCACGCGATGCGGGCGGTTGCATCCTGTAAGCGGAGCTTCGACATGATGTGTGAGCGCGCGCTCAGCCGCACGACGAAGGGTTCGCTGCTGGCGGACAAGCAGATGGTGCAGGAGCAGGTCGCGGACGCATGGATCGACATCCAGCAGTTTCGACTGCTCGTCCTCTACACCGCGTGGTTGATCGATCAGTCGAGCACGAGCGAGGCGCGGCAATACATTGCCGCGTGCAAGGCGCGGGCCGCCCAGGTGATGACCGACATCACGCTCAAGTCCCAGCACCTTCACGGCGCCCTCGGTGCATCCAACCTGATGGCGTTCGACAACATCGCGCACATGGGACTGACCGACGGGCCGACGGAAGTTCACAAACTCACGGTCGCGAGAGCAGCACTCAAGGGCCGCCAGCCGTCGCCCGACCTGTGGCCCTCGGAGTTCCGCCCGCGCAAACTCGTCGAACATCGCCGCCAATTTGACGGCATGGTGGTGACGCGGATCGACGACGCCGGCGACAGGGCAGAGCTCAACGGGTTGGTGCAGGAGGGTCCGGCGAGCGACGAGGCAATCAAGCGGTTCGAGGAGTACCTCGATGCAACATCGAACTACTGATCTCGCGGCACCGAGCCGCACGGAGGAGGACGGAACGATGGCAGATCCGATGGTGTCGCTGGAGGAGTTGCCCCGCGAGGCTGCCTCCGGTCACCCGCGCTTCAATCACGTCGCGATGAGTGTGCCCGCGGAACTGCTCGGCGACGCCGGGCGAGCCGACATCGCGCAGTTCTACGAGGAGGTCTTCGGTTGGAACGAGCTGACCATGATGACCGAGCCCGGCCAGCGGATGATTCTCATGGCCTACGAGTACGGCCAGTTCGTCTTCCTCATCGCCGACGAGAACCCGATGACGGCTCCGCGCATGGACCATTTCGGCATGTCGGTCGAGACCGAGGCGGAGATCGACGGCTTCCTCGCTCGTGCAAAGAGCTTCGCGGCCAAGGATCCTCGGGTGCACGTGATCGACAAGACCGTCGAGGACTACGGGATCGGCAAGATCCACAGCTTCTACGTCGGCTATCTCCTGCCGATGATGGTGGAGGTCCAATGGTTCGAACGGGTCGACTCGTGAGGTCCTGCATGCGCGCCGACGGCGACGCGTAGGGTCCGACGCGATGGGTGCACTGGATGGACGGGTTGCGATCATCACGGGAGCGGGACGCGGCATCGGCCGTGAGCACGCGTTGCTGTTCGCATCGGAGGGCGCCAAGGTTGTGGTCAACGACCTCGGTGGCGCGATCGATGGGTCCGGTGACGATCGGTCGGCGGCGCAGCAGGTGGTCGACGAAATCAGGGCGATGGGAGGCGACGCTGTCGTCAATGCCGACAACGTCGCTGATTTCGATGCCGCAAAGCGGATGGTTGACCAGGCGGTCGACGCGTTCGGTGATTTGCACGTACTCGTCAACAACGCTGGGATCCTGCGAGACCGGGTGCTCGTCACCATGGGTGAGCAGGAATGGGATGCCGTGATCAACGTGCACCTGAAGGGCCACTTCGCCACCACGCATCACGCCGCCGCGTACTGGCGCGAGCGGTCCAAGCAAGGCGAGGAGGTCAACGCGGCGGTCATCAACACGTCTTCCGCAGCCGGCCTCTCCGGGACCGTCGGCCAAACCAATTACGCCGCGGCGAAGGCCGGCATCGCCGCCTTCACCGTGGTCTGCGCCATGGAACTCGAGCGATACGGCGTACGCGTCAACGCCGTTGCGCCGATGGCCCGCACCCGCATGACGCTTCAGACGCCCGGCATGGACCAAGTGGTGGCGGCGCCCGAGGACGCCGGCAAATTCGACTACTGGGACCCGGCGAACATCTCGCCGCTGGTTGGTTATCTCGCGACGGCCGAGTGCCCGTTCAACGGCGGCGTGTTCCACGTGGGTGGCGGGCAGGTCGGCCTGTTCGTCAACTGGACCATCGACAAGGTGATCGACCGAGGCGACCGTTGGAGCATCGCCGACCTCGCCGCGCAAGCGCCGTCCCTTATGGAGGGAAGGCCGGCGCTCGCCTCAGCCGGCACGGACATGGCCGAGTTGATGCAAAGTGCGTTCTGACCGCGTCGACGCGATCGCTCGGTTGATCGAGACGGAGTGTTCGTCGAGGAGGTGACATGACGTGAAGTTCTCGATGATCTTTGAAGCCCAGCTCACCCATCCCACACCCGAGCGCGAGCGCCAGGTCATTCACGACTGCGTCGAGCAAGCGGTGTTCGCCGAAGCGATGGGATTCGACCGAGTGTGGGCCGTGGAGCATCACGGGCTTCGGTGGTACGCACACATGAGCGCGCCTGAGGTGTTCCTCACCTGGGTTGCCGCCAAGACGTCGCGCATCCGCATCGGCCACGGTGTGGTGTGCATGCCGTTCGGCTACAACCATCCGGTGCGGGCCGCCGAGCGGGCGGCCATGCTCGACGTCCTCTCGAATGGCCGGCTCGACCTCGGCGCTGGTCGCGGCGCCACGCTTCAGGAGATGTCGTTGTGTGGGGTCGACCCCGATCGCACGTACGCGGAGGTCGAGGAGGCATTGCGCATGATCGGCGCCATGTGGCAGCAGGACACCTTCGAATGGCACGGCAATCTGCTGACAGTCGAGTCCCCGCCGGGCCGTGAGGCGCACACGGTGCTGCCGCGTCCAGTGCAGCAGCCGCACCCGCCGCTGCACCTGGCGTGCACCAAGAGCGACACTGTCACGCTGGCCGCCGATTACGGCATCGGTGCGTTGGTGCTCGGCTTCGCCGGTGCCGATGACGTCCGCGTGTTGCGCAAGGCGTATGACGACGGCATCGCCAGTCGCACCGGGGACCGGTTCGTCTCCACAGTCGTCAACGACCACTTCTCTGTGCTGTGCCCGACGATCGTGCTCGACGACGGCGACGAAGCCTTCCGCATCGGCGCCCGTGGCCAGCGATTCTTCGCGGAGGCCATCGGCCACTGGTACGGCGGCGGTCCGCCACCCGCCGAGGACACCGAACTCGACGACAACGTCGCCGCCATCGTCCGAACCAAGGAGAAGGTGGTGGCCAAGCTGCACGAGGCCAACATCCCGCTCACGCCAAACGCCACCGCCACGTTCAACATCGACCACGCGTACGGAACCGCCGACCGGGCCATCGCGTACGTGGAGCAACTCGAGGACGCCGGAGCCGACGAGATCATGTGCCTGATCCAGATGGGCACGGTCCCGCAGTCCGCCTGTCTCGAAACCATCCGGCAATGGGGCGAGCACGTCATCCCGCACTTCCAGTGACGGAGGATCATCAGCTCGCAATACGCAACCTCGTGCACCGTTACGCGGACGCAGTCTGTAAGCGAGACGACGCGCAGTGGGCGTCGTGCTGGGCGCCCGACGGACAGTGGAATGTCTTGTCCCGTTCCCTCCAGGGTCTCGATGACGTCATGGCCTTCTATCGCCGCGCCATGGCGCGGTACGACGCCGTCGTCCAGCTGGTTCACAATGGGGTTGCTGACATCGCGAACGACTCCGGGCTCGGCTGTTGGTACATCACGGAGCACGCATGGCGAGGCGAAAGCGGATCGCTCCTGATCGCGCGCTACGACGACGCATACATTCGAGTCGACGGCTCCTGGTTGTTCTCCCGGCGAGCCCTCACGGTGCACTACTCCGGTCCCGCCGATCTCTCCGGAGCGCCTGTCCCGCCATGACCCACGCGCTGACGCCCGAGCAAGACGCACTTCGAGGCGCGGTGGGCGCGCTGCTGGCCAAGTCATCCTCGCCCGAACATGTGCGCGCCGCCGAGCCGCTCGGGTTCGACGCCGACTTGTGGCGTTTGCTCGTCGCGTTCGGGGTGCCGAGCATGGCGCTCGACGCGGATCTCCTGGACCTGTCGCTGGTCTCAGCCGAGGGCGGCCGCTACATGGCGTCGGCTCCGGTCGTGGAGAGCCTGGTCGCTACCCGGCTGCTCGGTCGCGACGAAGGTGAGCGCGTCGCGACCGTCGCACTCTCGCCTGCGGTCGACGGTGTGGCTCGACTTGTGCCTGGTGGCGCGGTCGCCGACGTCGTGGTCGCGCTCGACGGTGACGAGCTGGTGGCCGTCACGAGTGCGCCGTCCGGAATGCCGACGCCGAACCTGGCGTCGAGCCCGCTGGCCGACCGTGTCATCCGCGGCGAGCGTGAGGTCCTCGCGTGCGGCGAGGAGGCACGTGGCCGGTTCACCGCCGCCATGATCGAGTGGCGCGCCTTGACGGCCGCTGCTCTGGCCGGCGCGGCGCGGGCGGTTCTCGATCTCGGTGTGGACTACGCCAAGGAGCGTCATCAGTTCGGCGCACCCATTGGTTCGTTCCAGACCATTCAGCAACAGCTGGCCGATGTGGCCACGGCCGTTGACGGAGCCGAGCTGCTCGCGCTCGAGGCTGCCGTCGGTGGCGGCGACGCTCGGTCGGCGATCGCGTTCGTTTTCGCGGCAGAGACAGCCCAACGCGCGGCGGCGCTGAGCCTGCATGTCCACGGCGGTTACGGCTTCATGTTGGAGTACGACGTCCAGCTCTACTTCCGCCGTGCCTTCGGCTGGTCGTTGGCTCTCGGTGATCTGCGGGCGGAGCTCTCCCGGGTCGCTCGGCTGCTGCCGGTGCCGGAGCGGGCCGACGCCACGACGGCCTTCCGGGCCGAGGTGCGCGCCTTCGTGGCCGAACACCTCAGCGAGGAGATCCGCGAACGCGTTCATCTGACCGGAACCGTTCACGACTGGGGCTTTCACCGGGCCCTCGCAGATCGCGGCTGGCTGGACGCGACGTGGTGTTTGGGCCCATCCGAGGTCCAGGCCCTCAAGGAGGAGTTGGGTCGCGCGGGGGCCCCTCTCGACGGTTGGGGCACGAGCGACCTCGTCGCTCACACGATCGACGTTGCCGGTAACGACGCGCAGCGCGAGGAGATCGTGCCGCGGGTCCGCAGTGGCGAGGTCGTGATCTGTCTCGGTTACAGCGAACCCGATGCGGGCTCCGACCTCGCGTCGGTCACGACTCGGGCAATGCGCGACGGCGATGAGTGGACCATCGACGGGCAGAAGATGTTCACGACGCTGGCGCATGAAGCGGCATACGTCTTCCTACTGACGCGCACGAACTCCGCGATCGAGAAGCACCGGGGGCTCACGCTGTTCTTGGTACCGATGGACACGCCCGGCATCGAGGTCCGGCCTCTCCAC
>JBEEGD010000291.1:0-8126 GCA_041166685.1 Acidimicrobiaceae bacterium
CTTGTCGCCTTCGGCGCAGATCACCTCGCCCTCGTCGACGTGGCGCGCCCCGGTGATCGCGTCCGTGATCGAGTGGAGATCTTCTGGGACGCAGCCTTCGAAGAGCGGTAATGCGCTCAGTTCATTCATCGTCACGCCCACGATGGATCTCCTTCCGCTCGCGGCCGCCGTGCCGCGGTCGCCGCGATCTTGCCGCATTCCGGGTCGGCGTGCCGGACGCCGACCCTGTAGGTCGGCGCGACCGTGGTCTGATGGTGCAGTCATGACGGACGACCCGCGCAGACCGATGCCCCCGCTGGGTCCTCCCTACGCCGCGCCGTCAGACCGGCCGCCGCCCCCGACCTATCCGCCCGCGCCGCCGGAGCAGTGGCCGTCCCCGCCACCCCTGCTCCCGACTCCTGCGCTCGTCGCCACCTCGCCGCGGCGGTGGAGCGAGGCCCGCCGGCGTCAGGTGCTGCTCTGGGGTGCGATCGCGGTCGTGATCGGGGTGATCGCCGGCGTGGCGGTGGCGAACAGTACGAACGACGATTTCGCCGCGGCCGCGCCGCCGGTGCTGACGACCCCTTCGTCCGAATCGTCGTCTGAGGGAAGCACCGCCAGCGAGTCGACGACAAGCACCACGGAGCCGCAGGACTTGAACCGCGTGGTGCTCGACATCGAGAAGTTCGTCGAGCGCGAACGAGGGCTGACGTTCAAGCAACCAGTGGCGGTCCGCTTGGCCGGTGAGGGCGAATTCCAGCGCTTGTTGCTCACCGACTTCGACAAGGAGCTTCCGGCGCTACGGGAAGAGCAGCAGGTGCTCACCGCGGTCGGCCTCATTCCACTCGGCACCGATGTCGTCCGTGAGGAACGCTCGTTGCTGTCGATCGGGGTCGTCGGGTTCTACGACCCGGAGACAAAGCAGCTCGTGGTGCGGGGCTCGACGATCACGCCGTACGTACGGGAGGTTCTGGCCCACGAGCTCACCCATGCGCTGGACGACCAGTGGTTCGACTTGAATCGTCCACAGCTCGACAATCCGGACGACGAATCCGGGTTCGGGTTCCTTGGGCTCATCGAGGGCAATGCACGACGGATCGAGAACGCCTATCTCTCCTCGCTGCCGCGCGTCGAGCAAGAGGAGGCGGCCGCCGAGGAAGCGGAGCTCGTCGCGCAGCACCCCGAAGTGTTCCGATTGCCGCCGATCTTGCTCACCCTGGCGCAGGCGCCCTACGACCACGGTCCGGCGTTCGTGCAAGCGCTGCTCGACGCGGGTGGACAGACCAGTCTCGACGCCGCGTTCTCATCGCTACCGGTGACGTCTGAGCAGATCCTTGATCCGAATCGGTTCCTGGCCGGCGAAGGCCCCGTGGTGGTGCCGGACCCGCCGACCGACGCGCCAGCCGCCAACGTCGGAGTACTCGGTGAGCTGTTGCTGCGAGAGATGCTGTTCGAGTCGCTTACGTCTGGTTCGGAGATCGACAGCGCGATCACCGGTTGGGGCGGAGACCGCTACGTGACGTGGACGGACGCCGCGGGCAAGACGTGTCTGCGCGACTCCTTCATCGGCGACTCGCCGGCCGACACCCAGGAGGTCGTGCGGGCGATCACGCAGTGGGCCAGCGATCACGACGGTGTTGTCGACGCGCCGGCTGGCGGTCCCGCGTCGTTCACCGTGTGCGCTTGAGCGTCGTGAATCCACTCACGCCGTGGGCTCCGGCCGCCCGTCGGCGTGGGCTGACGAAGGAGCACATCTTCCTGCTCGGCGTGTTGGGACATCTCAGGCGAGGAGTTCGCGATCGCAGTCGCGGGGGAGCCCTGACCGGCACTGCTACGTTGCGCGGCCATGGACATGCAGGACTGGCTGCGGCTCGGTGCGGCGACGCTGGGCGAGTCAGGTGGGTCGTCCCTCTCGCCCCGCGTGCGTCCCGTGTGGCTCGGAGCCGCCGTTGCCGGGCCGGCGTTTGCGGTCGTGTGCGCGGCCGGCGACAACCTCGCGGTGCATGTGGCCGTGGCTGAGGCGCCGGCGGGCAGCGTGTTGTGCGTCGAGGTCGCCGGCCAGCAGCAGCTGGGGTGGTGGGGGGAAGTTCTCACGACCGGTGCGCAGGCCCGAAACCTCGCCGGCCTCGTGATCGACGCGTGCGTGCGCGACGTGGACGCGCTCGAACGCCTGCAGTTTCCGGTGTTCAGCGTCGGGATCGCCCTTCCGGGTGCTCAGAAGCGGGGCCCGGGAAGCGTCGGCGGTAACGCGGTGGTCGGCGACGTCAACATCGCCACTGGCGACATCGTGGTGGGCGACCGCGACGGCGTCGTGGCGATCGCGGCCAGCGCGCTCGACAGCGTGCGAGCTGCCGGCGAGGCGAGGGCAGCCAACGAGGCGGAGTACTTCGAAGCGTTGCGCGCCGGCAAGACCACCGTCGAGCTCCTCGACCTCGACACGTCCTCCATCACCCGCAAATGAGATTTCGTCCGAGGATCAAGTGATCGTCAGTGATTTCACGATGTCGTTGACCAACGGGATGGTTCGGACGCGCCGGGCGTACGAACCGAACACGACGTAGAGGCAGAACGCTCGACCGTTCACCGTGAAGAACTGCTGCGCGCCGCCCTGGCCATCGATGAGTCGCTGCAGGCAGGTGGTGCTCACGTCGTCGGTCGTGATGCGAGGGATACCCGTCGCCGCGAACAGGGGCGTGCTCGCGCTCTGTCGGCCGTGCTCCATCAGCACCACGAGCAGATCCTTGTTCGTCATCTGCTCGACGGCGCCGCCCCCGTAGTCGCCCGTACCCGGAGGCAACGGGAAGCTGGCGACGTGCACAACCGCGTTCTCGGGAGAATGCTGCACTGCCGCGCCCCGAGGGCCGGGAGAGCCCTTTGAGTAGATGCGGCCTTCCCACCCCGACGGCACATCGACCGTGATACCGGAACCCGTCAGCCGACTCATCGCACGCCCACCACTGCGACCATCGCCGCGACGCTGATCAGCCCCTGAGCCGCGACGCTGATGCGTTCGCTGCGGGTCGCGTTGGCTGCCAGCCGTCGATGGAACTGACGGAGCGCGTCGGGTGTCCGAACCCGCCGCGCAAGCAGAATCGACGCGCCCCGCACCGCGCCGAACACCGCGCCGATGACCGCGCCCGCGGCGACCGATCGCGTCAGCAGTGCGCACACGAGCATCAAGTACACCGCGGCGGAGGAGACGATCGTGGCCAGACCGGTTCCCAGTTGCACGCCGAACCCTGACCCGTACACCCATCCCCGATATTTCTGAAGCCAGCGCTCGTCGACCTGTCGAGTGATCGTCGGTAGCCGGAGACCACCGAGACGCGCGTCGAGCACGGCGCCCACGAGCGCGAGGGCGACGATGACCACGCCGATGACCGTCGGCTGGTCCGGAACGACCAGTTGACCGATCGCGCCGGCGACGAGGCCGATGGCGCCGCCTCCGAGCAACGAGGCCGCGATGAAGAACCACGCGACCACTGCGAATCGGTTGTTCCGTCCCCGCTCACCGAACGGGGTGATGCTCGAGAGCATCGACTCTCCTCACGGCGACCACGTCGACCGCACGGCACCGATGACGGCGGACGCGATGCCCGTCCAGAGCGCGAGCCCGTTCACCGTCCGGGCTCCGGGTACAGGCGTGGGTCGCCAGGTTCGATGCCCGCGGCTCGAAGCTCGGCGTCCACGGTTCTGGTCTCTTTGCTGTCGATGACCGCCTGCGTCATCAGGTTCTGGACACGCTCCCAGCTGGTCGCGGTGCCCTCTCCGATGACCGTTCCGCTCGGGCCGTCGACGAGTACGAAGTACGGCGCTCCAGGCACGTTGTACTGCCGCCACGCGTCTGTTGACATCACGGTGTGCACTCGAGCCGGCGCCAACCTGCGAACGGCGTCGGGGCTCTCCGCCTCCACGCTGCGGGTCACCGCAACGATCCGCGCATCGCTGGGAGCCACCAGTGACGGATCGGCGAACGCGGTCCAGAAGTCGCGGCACGTGAGGCACGTGCTCGACAAGAACGCGAGCAGCGTCGAATGGTCGACGCCGGCAACCGCGATGTGCTGCGGCGCACCCGCGGGGTCGGTTCCGCTGACGTCCGCCGCGGCGCTGCTCGCGGAACGACGGGGGCTGAGGGAAGACGCTGCCGCGCGCTTCCCATCCGGGTCGAGATCGACGCCGAGGTCGTGCAGGGCGCGGAGGATCTCGGCATGGCTGCGAAGCAGTCCTCCGACGAGCAGCGCCACCAACGCGACGGCCACGGCCAGCAGCGTGACGAGCACGATCATCAGCGGGCCACCGCGACGCCGCTGACGGGCTTGATCGACGACTTCGACCAACGACCGACCAGCCGGATGTCGCTGGGATCGCCGTAGATGAACGTCAGGTCAGCGACGCCCTTGCTGTTCGAGTTGCGGGCGTACCACGTGGCGCCGCGCACGACGCATGGAGTGTCGACGCCGTCGCCATCCCAGTCACCGATGACGACCTTGTCGCCGGGGTCGCCGTAGTCGAAGACGATGTCCGCCAGTCCCGTGCGAGGATTCATCAGGTAGAAGGTGTTGCCCCGGACCACACCGACCGAATCGGCCAGCTCACCCACCTTCCACTTGCCGACGATCACCCGGTCGCCCGGGTTCCCGAAGTTGAACACGACGTCGGCCGGCCCGGGCGTGTTCGTATTGCGCAGATAGAAGGTGTTGCCCCGTACGACGCCGATGCTGTCCTTGCCGTCGCCGTCCCAGTCGCCGACGATGACGGTGTCGTCCGGGTTGCCGTACACGAACGTGATGTCGGCGACGCCGGCGGTGTTGGAGTTTCGGAGGTAGAAGACCCCGTCGCGCACCACTCCGGGGGACGCGATGCCGTCGCCGTCCCAGTCGCCGACGATCGGGAGATCGCCGGCGCTGCCGTAGCTGAACGTGGTCGTCGAGTTGCCGCTCGACGGTGTGTCGCGAAGGAACCATTCGGCCGTCACGAGTCGTCCTGGCGGTGGCGGCGGCTTCGGCGGCGCGTGCAGGCACGGCGCGTCGTGGAATCGCGTCGCGTCGTCTTGGGCGTCGGTGGTCGTGCACGAGGCATCGATCTGCCACGGCGGGGTGCACGTGATCATGCGGCACACGATTGCGCCGACCTGCGGGATGTCTTGGTGGCACTGCCCGTAGCGGAAGTGCGTGCAGCACGTGACCCGGTTGTTGCAGTTCCCGCCCGCACAGCTGCAGCCGCATTGCGTTGGAGCATCCAGCAGTTGATTGCAATCCATGTAGTACCGAGACGCCCCGCCGCACATCCCGGATCCTTCTGCCCTCCACCATCCGGCGGGGATGCTTCCTGAAGGACACTTGTTCTCGCCCGACATCGAGCAACAGAACTCCGTGTAGCCGTCGCAGCAGGCCGTTCCGCACGAGCACGCCTGACCTCGGCACATGCACGCGGCGGCGTACGCGCTGATCGGCCTCAGCACGAAACCGGTCGGGTTCGTTGCCAGCGCCGAGCCGACGATCGCCGAGCGGACGAGCATTCCTCGGCGACTCGTCCGCGCCGCGAGCGCCGACGAGGTCTTCTCCACCAGCCAACGGCTCACGCGGTCGCTCTGCTCCCGATCGTGATCGGCAGGACGGTGGTGACGAGCACGCACAGGTACAGGCAGATCGCGACGAGCAGTAGGAACGGCCCGCCGTACCACGGTTGGTCGGCCAGCGTGTCACCGAGGCTGGGCGTACGGGTGATGGCCGCAGCGAACGCCGCGCCGGCCGACGCGAAGTTCAGCGCCACGTGCACCACGCTCGGAGGTGTGTCCGTTTGGCCCAAGCATCCGCAGGACTGGATCGGAACGTCCGCGGCGAGCGCCGCGGTGACGAAGGCTGCGAACGCCAGGTACGCGGCGGCGACGAGCGCCAGCACCGGGCGGGCGAAGGAGATACCGGCGGCCACGCCGACGACCACCTCGCCCAGGCCGAGGGCGCGGACGAGACCGAGCGACGATGGCAGCCGCAGTGCTCGCAATGCGCCCGCGGTCGGGGCCGGGCGCACCAGTTTCAGTGCACCGGCCAGTGCAAGGAGCGCGCACACGACGATGACCGGACCGGCGAGCGCATCCACCAGCCCAGACTACGCAGGCCGATTGCTAGGTCAGTGCAGGGGGCTGACCTTCGCGCGGTCTCGAGAAGCGACCGAGCCCGCCTGGTTCGGCGCGCTCCCCGGGCAACGATCCGCCGTTGCGCGCGATGAGGTTGTCCTGCCGCCACGCGTAGAGCCCCACTGCGGCGGCGAACGCGAGCACGATGTAGCCAGGCGTCTTGTCGCGGTCTTTCTGTGCTCCGGTGGTGTTCAGCGCGGTATCGAGGCCGGGCTGAGTCGCGGCCTGCTTGGCCGGCGATGTCGCGGTCTCGCCCACCTTGTCGGACGGGAGCCCTGTCGCGACGGGGGTCACGGCAGCCGGTGGGTGGAACGTGCTGCCTGCTCCGCTCGTCGTCCCCGCGCCCGAGGTGTTCCCTGCCGCCGCGCCAGCGGTGTTCGTGGCCGAGTTGCTGGGGGTCGTGGACACCGTTGGCGGCGTTCCCGCAGTGGTCACCAGCGAGTCGTTGGCCGGCGCATCGAACACGAGTGAGAACGTCGGGCTCTGCTTCGTAGCCGGATCGAGGCCGGGCACGATCGCGATGTCGAGTGTCGTGCTGAGCTGCAACGTGCCGACTGCAAACGACCAGCTCGTGCCGTCGGTCGCCTTCTGCCCGTTGATGCATGACTTGTCGTCGATGGTCGGTGCGGCCGACCACGCGCCCGCTTCGGCGGGCGTCCACGCGGAGCCGGTGCGGCACGCCAGCAGCACGGCGCTGCTGCCAGTTGCGTCGTCGGCCACCTTCAGCGTGAAGGAGCCGACGGTGTGGTTCGAGGCGATCGTGTAGCGCACCGCGGCGTATGCGGCCTTGCCGTTGGGGCTGCCTTGCACATTGAGTTGGCCGGCTTTCACGTTCGGGGGCGGGGGCAACGGCGTTGGCAGCCGGCTGTCTTGCGCCTGCCACCACCACCCCTTGGCCGTCAGCGTCGCACCAGGATCGTCGGCGCCGGCCGAGCCCCCGCTGCTGATGAGCAACAGGGCGATCGCGACCAGCGCCAAGCCCGCGGTCCGTGACAGATTGCGTCTGGCTCGCGGTGTCATTCGTCGTCCTCCTGTCCTTCGCGGCGACTGGCGACGAGGGGCTCACGCCTGCGGACCTTCGCTCGGCTTGCCGCGGGTGCCGTCTTTGCCTCGGTTTGAGCGGTACCTGACCGGTTGATGGAAGCCATGTCGCCGCCGAGGTAGGACGCGATCACCCGAGCATCGCGGATCACCTCATCGGGTGTGCCTTCCACGATCGGGTGGCCGAGCTCGAGCGCGATCATTCGATCCGAGATCGACGTGATGAGCGGCATGTCGTGCTCGATGATGAGCAACCCGCAGCCAGTCTCCGCTTGGATCCGCCGCAGCAGCGGACCGAGGGCTTCGGTCTCACGCTGAGCGATTCCGGACGACGGCTCATCGAGCAGCAGCACCTTCGGGTCATGAGCGATACACATCGCAAGATCGACGATGCGCCGACTACCCGTCGACAGCTCGCGCACGAACTTGTCGCGGAACGCCCCAAGGCCCATGAGGTCGATGAGGTCGTTGACCGACCACGCCACGTGCTCTTCCAACTCGACGACCCCTGGGAGTCCGAGCATCGCGGCGATGTGATCGCGCACATAGAGGTGCCGTTCGAAACCGAGCGCGATGTTCTCCGCCACCGTGAGCGAGGGCACGAGCCGCGCATCTTGGAACGACCGGCCGAGGCGAAGCCACGCCCGCTTGTCCGGCGACATCCTCGTGACGTCGATGTCGCCGAGAAGGATGCGGCCGCGGTCGGGGATCAGGAAGCCGGAGATCAAGTCGAAGATCGTCGTCTTGCCGGCACCGTTCGGGCCGATGAGTCCGAGGATCTCTCCCTCGCGCAGCGTGAGGCTGGCGTCGTCGACCGCCCTGATGCCGCCGAATGACTTCACGATCGACCGCACGTCGAGGACGATGGGCTTCCCGCTGAGCTCTTCTTCTCGGTCGCGCGAGGAGGTCGTGACCTTCGCAGCGGGAGCGTCTTTGCCGTTCGTCTTCGACGCGCCTTCGAGGAACACCG
>JBEEGD010000292.1:0-6695 GCA_041166685.1 Acidimicrobiaceae bacterium
GCCGAAGATCGGCTTGCGCGAGAACACCGGGATGATCTCGGAGATGATCCCGAACGCGGGCAGGATCAGGATGTACACCTCGGGGTGACCGAAGATCCAAAACAGGTGCTGCCAGAGCAGCGGGTCGGCTCCCGCTTGCACGTTGAAGAAGTTGGCCCCGAAGTTGCGGTCGAACATCAGCAAGAACAGCGCCACCGTGATCACGGGCATCGCGAACACGATCAGCAGCTGCGTGACGAAGGCCATCCACGTGAACACCGGCATCTTGAACAGCGTCATGCCGGGAGCGCGCAGGTTGATCACGGTGACGATCAGGTTGATGGCACCGACGGTCGACGCGATACCGGTGATCAACAGACCGAGCGCGTAGAAGTCCATGCCGTGGCTCGGCGAGAAGATCGGGTTGGTGTTGGGCGCGTACGCGAACCATCCACCGTCAGGCGCGCCGCCGAGGAACCACGACGAGTTCAGGAAGAGACCGCCGAAGAGGAACGCCCAGAAGCTGAATGCGTTCAGCCTCGGGAACGCCACATCGCGCGCGCCGACCTGCAACGGCATCAGGTAGTTCATGAAGGCCGCGCCGAGCGGCATCACCACGAGGAAGATCATCGTGATGCCGTGCATCGTGAACACCTGGTTGTACTGCGCGGCGTTGAGAATGGTGCCGTTGGCGTGTACGAGCTGCAGACGGATGAACAGCGCCTCGACGCCGCCGATCATGAAGAAGAGCAGCGCCGTCGCGCCGTAGAGAACTCCGACTCGCTTGTGGTCGACGGAGGTGATCCAGCTGCGCCACCCCTTCGACTGTCCGGGCCGGGAGAAGACGCCTAGCGCCTGACCGGGTGCGACCGCGCCGCCCGACGGCAGCGCGAGCGGTCCGGTATCGGGAGCTTCGATGATGGCCATGGTCAGTTCCTCACGAGCCTGGCACCGTCGCGCCGGCAGGGTAGGGGCCCAAGGTCTGTAGGTAGGCGATCAGTTGGTCGATCTCGCTCTCCGCAAGGTGGAGGTTGGGCATGCCGCGTTGCTCGTTCGGCGCCATCGGTAACTGCCCCGGCGGGTCGCGCAGCCACAGTTCGAACTGGTTGCGGTTGAACACGAGCTGGCCTTGCGCGTTCATCACGTAGAGCGGGAAGGTCGCGCTGGCGAACACCTTGCGGCTCATGAGATGGGTGAGGTTGGGCGCGTGGCGGGCGATGAGTGCGGCCTGGCCCTCGACGGTGTTGACGCCGTTGATCTGGTGGCAGCTGGCGCACTTGGTCTTGAACGCCTCGAGACCGACGGCCGCCTGGGTGCCGGAGGCTGGGGTCGACGCGTCCTTCTGCTGGTCGGCAAGCCACTGATCGAACTCCGCCCGCGGCAGCGCGATCGCCCGAGCCCGCATGTTGGCGTGGGAGAGACCGCAGTACTCCTTGCATTGACCGTCGAACTCGCCCGGTTGCGACGCCTCCATCTCGAGGATCTGTACCCGACCGGGAACGGCATCGCGCGTTCCGGCGAGCGCGGGGATCCAGAAGCTGTGGATCACGTCACGCGATTGCACGAGCAACTCGACCGGCTGGCCGACCGGGATCACGAGTTCGTTGGCCGTGACGATCTCCGGCGTGCCGTCACCGTTGAGGTCGTACTCGTACGACCACCACCACTGCTGACCGAAGACGCTGATCTTCATGGCGTTGGCGGGGCGGTGGCTGATGTTCAGGATCGTCGTGACGGTTGGGAACGCGACCGCGACGAGGATCAGGAACGGGATGATCGTCCAGGTGAGCTCGAGCCGGGTGTCGCCGTGCACCTGCCTGGGCTCTTCACCGTCGTCGAGTCTCGCGCGACGTGCGCCGGTGATCAGCACGTACGCGAGCATCACCGTCACGATCACGCCGACGACGCCGGCGGCGAGGAAGACCGGCACCTGAAGGTTGTTGATCTTGTCGGCGATCGGGCCCTTGGGCGAGAAGATGTCTTGCTTGCCCGAACACGACGACAGGGCGAACAGCGCGGGGATCAGGACGAAGCGGCGAAGAGTGCGGCGCATGCTCAGTTGTGCTCCGCCGGCGTCTGAGGCTCGGACGTGGGGGTCGCCGGTTGGCGGCGGTCGGGCGGGGTCGTCTGGTGATCGGCCTCGTGCTTCTCATAGGTGCGGGAGCCCTCGGCCGCGCCGATGATCCCTCCGGCCAGCACACCGATGCCGCCGAGCAGGCAGACGATGGCAATGAGCGTGCGGCCGGCTTTCGGGGCCGCGGCGTAGGCGCTGGCCAAGCCGAGGATGAGCACCGCAATCGCGATGGCGACGATTGGCGCGCCCGTTTCACTCACCGCCAGCAGCACGCGCGAAATACAAAGCACGAGCACGGCGACGCCGATTGCGCCGAAGAGTGGGATCTCGATCGGGTTCATCAGTCGGTTGCGGATGCGCCGGTTCACCTCGGGATCGCCGGTGGCCCGCTCGGACCACGACGACACCATCCACTCCAGGAGTACGACGATGCCGAGGATGACGCCGAACAGGAAGAGCAAAGAGCTGGAGACGAGTCCGAGCACCGCGCACGCTGCCGCGGCCGCTCCGAGAATCGGCCAGTAGCTCACGTCGCGAGGCGTATGGGTGGCCGGCAGCTCCTCGAGCCGGGCGGCGTCCCTCTGCGCGTCGGGGTCGGCATCGCGGAACGCGATGACCACCGAGCCGAGGAACGCGGCGACGGCCGCCGCGGCCAGCAGCACGACGAAACCGGTGTGATCACCGACCCCGCCGTAGAAGCCGCCGGTGAGTCCACCGGTGAGACCGCCGCGGGTACTCCAGCTGTACACGACCGCGGCACCGACAGCCAACGCCGCGAGACCGAAATAGAACTTGGCGCCGGTGGTGATCATTTCGTCACGAAGATCACGAGCCAGATCACCGAGTAGATCGCCACGGTGAGGTACCAATAGATGGCGGCGGCCGCGATGCCTTCTTTGTCGCGGCCGGAGTACTGACCGCCGAGGGTCCGGAACGCCATGAGGGCGATGAAGATGATGCCGCCACCCGTCATCGCGAGGTGCATACCCGTGATGACGAACACGAGCACGCCGACCCCGCTCGGGTCGTGAACCGTGAAGCCCATCTGCGTGTACGCGAACGCCATGCTGTTGATGTAGGCCGCACCCAGCAGCGCGGCGAGGCCCAGCGCGAGGTAGGCGCGCGGACGGTCGTCGTTGCCGATGGAGTAGACGGCCCATTGCATCACGACCGTCGAGATGATGAGCCCGATGAGCGCAACGTTGAACGGCGTGAGGTCGATCGTCACTTCCTTCGGCATCCACGTGCCGCCGCCCCGGATGACGGTGGCCCGTCGATCGAGATAGAGGCCGAGCAGGCCGGCGAACGACATGGCGATCGCGCCGCAGGCGAGCGAGGTGCCGATGAGCAGCACGCGCGGCCGCGCCGGCGGGGCGGGCGGCGGGGTGCCGAGGACGTCGTCGGTGAAGGCCAGTGCCATCGCTACGCGTCCGCTTCCTGCAGGTCGAACAACGGCGACGGTGAGTTCACGGTCACGGTCGACGCATCAGGGACCCACTCGAGCGTGTGCCCGCCCCAAGGGTCGTTCACCTCGTCGTCGGGCCGGCGCGCCATCGACACCGCCAGGTTCAGCACGAACAACACGACCGCGAGCATCACGAGCAACCCGCCGGCGAGCGAGACCGCGTTGAGCGCGGGCACGCCGTCGCGCACGTTCGTGTACAGCGAACCCGCGGGCTCGTCGAGGAATCCGTTGATGATGTCGGGCAGCGACAGCGCGATGACGCCGAGCAACAGCACGAGGGCGGTGAGGCGGGCGAGGCCTTCGCCCAGCGGGCGGGTGAGCACGTGCGGCCACCAGTAGTGAATGGCGCCGATGGCCGCGATCGTGACCGCGCCGAGCACGTAGTGCAGAACCGACGAATCCGCGGTGGTTCCGACCAGCTTGAAGGGCTCTACCACCCGCACCGCGCCGGCAGCCGCGCCGGCGAGCAGCATGAGCAGCGCGCTGATCGCGAAGAGGAGCGGGCTCGACAGCCGGATTCGACCGCCGCGCAGCGTCTCGGCCACCGCGGCGGTGAACGCGAGCAGCGGCAGCACGAGCGCAAACGCGGCGGCGACGTAGAGCGCCGACTCGGGCAGCGTCGGGTGCTGGAATCCGAGATAGAAGTCGGCGCCGAACGACAGCGCACCGAACGCGCCGATCGCCGCGAGTTGCACGCCGTACATCCGAGCGCGGGTGCGAGCGAAGACCGGCACGACGTCGCCCACGAAACCGACGACGGGAATGGCCGCGGCGAACACCTGCGGGCCGGTGATCGTCCACCGCAACCAGGCGGCGAGCTCTTGGGTGGGTGCGAAGACGAGCGTCTGGTAGTGGTGGTCGACGTAGAGCAGCACGAGCACGCCGAACAACAGTCCGAGGCTGGCGATCCAGATCGTGCAGGCCACGAGCATCGACCACGCGAACAGCGGGACCCGAGCGAGCGTCAACCCCGGTACGCGCAGGGCGAGCACCGTCGTGGCAATGCAAATCGATGCGAGCACCAGCGCGGCGACCACCAGGGCCAGCGACGCGAGGAAGAGGTCGACACCCTCGTCGTTGCCCCCGAACGGTCCGCCGTTGATGAGGTAGCTGACGACGACCAGCGACCCGCCGACCAGGTAGGTCCAGTAGGCCGCGGCCGCGGCCCGCGGGAATGCGATGGAGTGCGACCCGACCTGGCGGGGCACGACGATCGTGCCGAGGCCGATGAGGACCGGCAAGGCGAAGAGGAAGAGGCCGGCCACGCCGTGCAGCGACAGGGCCTGGGCGAAGCTGTCCTTGTTGAAGACGTTGTAGGTCTCCGGCTTCAGCCGCTCGGCCCCGAGGGCCGTTCCGATGCCACCGCTGACGACCAGGAAGACCAACGACGTGCCGACCCAGAGGCGGCCGATGGAGCGGTGACGTCCGGTGCCGAGCAGCCCGGCCAGCCCGCCGACCGGGCGCGACTCATCGGCGGTTCCGGAGGTCGCAGGGGTCGCCGTCTGGGTCTCGGGCTCCGGCCGAGTCTCGGTCATCGCCATGATCAGGTCGGGACTCTATTCATCACAGCCCGGAGCGAAGAAGTTGGTCCACGGCGATGGCGCCGAAGAGCAGCGTGATGTACGTGATCGAGTAGGCGAAGAGGCGCATGGCCGCCGCGGGGGTGGCGTCGCGCAGGAGTTGGAGGGCAAGTCCGGTGAACACCGCCCCGAGCACGATGGCGGACAAGAGATAGAGGTGTCCCATCCCGGCGACGGGGCTGAAGAGCAGCGTGAGACCCCACAGCAGCAACGTGTAGACGAGGATCCGCACGGCGGTGGTGCGCAGGCTGGCGACCGCGGGCAGCATCGGCACGTCGGCGGCGGCGTAGTCGTCGCGGTACTTGATGGCCAGGGCCCAGAAGTGCGGCGGGGTCCAGTAGAAGATCACGGCGAACAGCACGATCGGCGCCCAGTCGAGGCGGTCGGTGACCGCGGACCAACCCACGAGGACGGGCACGGCGCCGGCGGCCCCGCCGATCACGATGTTGTGGGTGGACGTCCGCTTGAGCCACAGCGTGTACACGAAGACGTAGAAGAGGGTGGCGCTCACCGCCAGCACGGCGGAGAGCAGGTTGACCGTGGCCCACAGGAACAAGAAGGCCACGATCTCGAGCCCGATTGCGAAGGTGAGGGCGTTGCGGGGTTCGATGACCCCGGTGACCAGCGGCCGGTTGCGGGTCCGGTGCATGAGCTTGTCGATGTCTCGATCGACGTACATGTTGATGGCGTTGGCGCCGCCGGCCGCCATGGCCCCTCCGAAGACCGTCGCGGCGATCAGGCCGATGTGGGGTAGCCCCCGGTCGGCCACCACCATCGTGGGCACGGTCGTGACCAGCAGCAGTTCGATGATGCGGGGCTTCGTGAGCGCGAGATAGGCCGCACCGCGAGCGCGCAGGGGAACCCGGACCGACTGGTGCATGCCGACGTGGACACTATTTCGCTGGAGCCCATGGGCACCAACACAGCCCCCGTTGGCTTTTCCCCTTCATAGCGACACAAAACTGTGTCGCTATGAAGGGGAGAACGCTGAGCGCACCCGCGTTTCGGCGGGTGACGTGGTTCGCGCTGGTCGCCTTGGGGGTGATTGTCGTGACCGGGGCGACCGTGCGCCTCACCGGCTCGGGCCTCGGCTGTCCGGAATGGCCGAACTGCGACACCGGCCACCTCACCCCTCACGGCGACACCGGCTACCACGGCGCCGTCGAGTTCGTGAACCGGGCCTTCACCGGGCTCGTCTCGCTCTTGGTGATCCTGGCCGTGCTCGGCTCGCTGGTGCGGACCCCCCGCCGGCGCGACCTCACTTGGTTGTCGCTCGGACTCGTCGCCGGCGTGCTCGCCCAGATCGTGCTCGGCGGGTTGACCGTGCGCTACGGGCTCTCGCCGCCCTGGGTGATGGCCCACTTCCTCGTGTCCATGCTGCTCGTCGCCGACGCCGTGGTGCTCCACCACCGCGCCGGACTGCCCGACGGCCAACCCGTCCACCCCGTCGTCGCGCCCGAGGTCCGCGCCATGGGCCGCGTGCTCGTCGCGGCCGCGGCGCTCGTGCTCACCACCGGGACGATCGTCACCGGCGCCGGCCCACACGGCGGCGACGAGAACGTGCAGCGCCTCGACTTCTTCGTGCCAGACGTCGCGC
>JBEEGD010000293.1:0-12260 GCA_041166685.1 Acidimicrobiaceae bacterium
CTCACGTGAGGACGTGTTGCACCGGCTCGCTCGTATCCCGGGGGTGTACGTGCCGTCGATGTACGACGTCCGTTACGGCAACGACGGGTGCATCAGCGCGGTCGTGCCCCGCTACCCCGATGTGCCCGCGCTCGTCGAGAAGCGCACGATCGCGGACCTGGGCGAATGGCCGTATCCGAAGAACCAACTCGTACCGCTCACCGAAGTCGTCCATGACCGCCTGAACGTCGAAGTCTTCCGCGGCTGCACTCGCGGCTGTCGTTTTTGCCAGGCCGGCATGATCACGCGGCCGGTGCGCGAGCGCCCTGCGGATCAGGTGCGCCACATGATCAAGTCAGGGCTTCGGCGTACCGGTTACGACGAGGTCGCGCTCACGTCGCTGTCGACGGCCGACTTCTCCGGTATCGAGCGCGTGGTGGCGGACACCGCGGGCGAAGACAACGTCAGCGTGAGCCTTCCGAGCTTGCGCGTCGACGCATTCACGGTCGGTATCGCCGCGCAGATCCAGAAGGCGCGACGCACCGGCCTCACGTTCGCACCCGAAGCTGGTTCCTGGCGCATGCGCCAGGTCATCAACAAACTCATCACCGAGGACGACCTCTACGGCGCTGTGGAGTCGGCGTATTCACAGGGCTGGCGGCGAATGAAGCTCTACTTCCTCACCGGCCTGCCGACCGAGACGGACGAGGACACGCTGGGTATCGCGGAGCTGGCCCGCCGGTGTGTCGAGATCGGGCGGAAGTATCACCGAGGGGCGTCGGTCACCGTGTCGGTCGGCGGCTTCGTACCCAAGCCGTTCACCCCGTTCCAGTGGTTCGGCCAGAACACCGTGGCCGAGCTTGCTCGCAAGGTGGGGCTGCTGCGTGATGCCTTGCACCGCGACAAGGGCGTGCAGCTCAAGTGGCACGATCCGAAGGCGACGTTGATCGAGGGCCTGGCGTCGCGAGGTGACCGCCGGCTCGGTCCCGTGATCGAGCAGGTGTGGCGCCGCGGGGGCGTGTTCCAGGAGTGGTCGGAGCACTTCAACCTGGCGCTGTGGGAAGAAGCGATGGCGGATCACGGCCTCTCAACCGACTGGTATGTGCACCGCCACCGGACCGAAGGCGAAGTGTTGCCCTGGGATCACATCTCGGCGGGGCTCTACAAGGACTTCCTGTGGCAGGACTGGCGCGATGCGCTCGCCGAGGTCGGCCTGCCCGACTGTCGCTGGACACCGTGCTACGACTGCGGAGCGTGCACCGGCTACGGCATCGAACACATCGTCGCATCGGCGAGCCCGCCCGCGGGCGGATCGCAGGGCACCGGACAGCTGGTGTTCGTGCGATGAAGGTGCGAATCCGTTTTTCGAAGCTGGGCAAGATCCGCTTCACCAGCCATCGCGACGTCGCCCGCATGTGGGAGCGAGCGTTGCGTCGAGCCACCCTTCCGGTGGCGTACACCGAGGGGTTCTCCCCTCACCCAAAGCTGAGCTTCGGGCTGGCGCTGTCCACCAGCCACGAATCGCTCGGCGAGTACCTCGACGTCGACATGGCGGAACCGGTAGATGTCGAGCAGCTACCCGCCCGGCTCGATCCGTGCCTGCCCATCGGTTTGGATGTGCAGGCGGCGGCCGAGATCGAGCCCGGCACGCCGTCATTGCAGCAAGTCGTCACCAGCTGCACATGGCGGATCGAGGTGATCGGGCTCAGCGTGGTTGAGCTCGCTGACCGAGTCGAGCACTGCCTGCGGGCCGACTCGCTCGTCGTCACCCGAGAGCGCAAGGGTCACAAGGTCACCGATGACCTGAGGCCCGCCATCCTGGCCCTCGACATTGAGGGCGACCGCACCGAGGTCGTGGCCGAGTTGGCCACGCAGCCGCGGGGCGTGCGACCGTCGGAGCTGATCGCCGTGCTGGCCTCATCGCCGCATGACGAGCTGACCGAAGGTCGCGTCTGCAGACTTCACCAATGGTTGTTGACCGACGGCGCGCGCGAAGAGCCACTGATGCTCTCGTACCACGCGACGTCGGCGCCGCACGCCGAGGCGCGTGCGTCATGAGAAGGGAACTCCCCAATGTCCGACCCCGTAACCTCAGACCCAAGCGGCCCCGAGGAATCCGGCACTTCACCATCCGAGCCGGCTGAGCCCCGAGAAGGCAACACCGACACCTCCGGGAGCGACTCTGGCGCTCCTCGACCCAAGCGCCGCCGCGGATCTCGCGGTGGTCGCAACCGCAACCGCAGCCGTACGCGCATCGAACCCGCCGGTGATGGTGACGAGCGCCATCCCGACGAGATGCCCGAGCGTCCAATGGAAGGCCGTCCGCAAACGGTCGAGGCCGCGGAGCGCGCGCTCGTCCGCAAGCCGGACCCTTCGGCGCCGAGGCCCAAGATCGGCGACAGCCGTCCCAGCCCCGTGTCCGCACCACCGCCAACGACGACAGGCGAGGGCGCCACACCCGCACGCCGTCGTCGGAGACGGGGAGGCCGCGGCCGGGGCAGTGGTGGCACGATCGGCACGGGTACCGACGTCGCCCGTGCCCGCGCTGGCGGCGGTGGCGGTGGTGGCCAGCGCCGATCCTCGACACCGATACAGGCCGCGCTCGTCGACGACGACCCCCTCCTCCTCGACGACGATGTCCTCGAGGGCCGCCGGGGTAGAGAGCGCAAGGGACGACCGCTGGGCCGGTACCTCATGTGCGTGCACGTCCAGCAGGCCGAAGGGGGACCTGTCGAAGGACGCGTGACCCAGATCGCCGTGCTCGAGGGCCGTTCGCTTCTCGAGCACTACGTGTCGCGTCCTGCCGACGATGTCAGCCAGATCCACGGCAACATCTATCTCGGCCGGGTGCAGAACGTGCTGCCCGGAATGGAGGCGGCGTTCGTCGACATCGGCACGCCGAAGAACGCGGTGCTCTACCGCGGTGACGTGCAGTACGACCCCGAGGACATCGAAGAGCGCTCGTCCAACCTGCGTATCGAGCAGATGCTGAAGGCCAAGCAGAACATCATCTGCCAAGTCACGAAGAACCCGATCGGTGCGAAGGGCGCACGCCTCACGCAGGAAGTCTCGCTTCCCGGACGTTTCGTCGTCCTGATTCCGAACTCGTCCACCTACGGCATCTCGAAGCGCTTGTCGGACGACGAGCGCAAACGTTTGCGGACGATCCTCGACAAGGTGAAGCCGAAGCAACACGGCGTGATCGTGCGAACCGCCGCCGAAAAGGTCACGTCGGAGGAGATCGAGCGCGATGTCCTGCGACTGCTCAAGCAATGGGAGCAGATCGACGCCCTGGCCAAGCGCAGTCAGGCGCCTGCATTGCTGTACCGAGAGCCCGACATGGCGGTTCGGGTGATCCGCGAGGAGTTCAACAACGATTACCGCGGCGTCGTCATCGATGACCCCGAGATGTATGCGGACGTGCGCGACTACGTGGCCTCGATCTCGCCGGCGCTGGCCGACAGAGTCGAGCTCTTTGATCGCGCGCAAGAGCCGCTCCCGCTGTTCGAGCGCTTCCACGTTCACGAGCAGCTGCACAAGGCCCTCGATCGGAAGGTGTGGCTTCCATCCGGTGGGTCGCTGATCATCGAACACACCGAGGCGCTCACGGTGATCGACGTGAACACCGGCAAGAACGTCGGCACGTCGAGCCTCGAGGAGACGGTGTTCCGCAACAACCTCGAAGCCGCAGTTGAGGTCGCCCGCCAACTCCGCCTACGGGACATCGGCGGCATCATCGTCGTCGACTTCATCGACATGGAGATCCGGGACAACCGCGAGGAGGTCATCCGGGCGTTCCGTGATGCGCTCGCTCGCGACAAGACCCGTACCCAGGTTTTCGACATCTCCGAGCTCGGTCTGGTCGAGATGACCCGAAAGCGCATCGGCGAGGGTCTGCTCGAGTCCTTCACCCACCTCTGTCCCCACTGCGAGGGCCGGGGGCTGCTCTTCGACGTCGACCTCCTTGGCTCCGAGTGAGCACCGTCCAGTAGAGTCGACCCCCTATGTATGCCGTGGTGAAGACAGGTGGGAAGCAGACGCGGGTGGCTGAGGGCCAGCGTGTCCAGGTCGAGCACCTGGGCGCGGCCGTGGGTGACGAGGTCACGCTGATGCCTGTTCTCGTGGTCGACGGCGACACGATCCTGTCCACACCATCCGAGTTGGAAGGCGCCAGCGTCGCCGCTCGCATCGTGGGCGAGGCCAAGGGGCCCAAGATCACGGGCTTCACGTACAAGCACAAGACCCGCTCGAGGCGCCGGTGGGGTCACCGCCAGGGCTACGACGTGGTCGAGATCACCGGCATCACCGCCGGAACCAAGTAGGAGCTCCAGATGTCCAAGACCAAAGGTGGCGGGTCAACCCGCAACGGCCGGGACTCCAATGCCCAGCGCCTCGGCGTCAAGGTCTTCGACGGCACGATCGTGCATGCGGGCGCGATCATCGTGCGCCAGCGCGGAACCCGCTTCCATCCCGGCGACAACGTGGGAAGGGGCGGTGACGACACCCTCTTCGCGACCGCCACCGGTTCGGTGAAGTTCGGACAGCGCCGAGGGCGCAAGGTCGTCGACGTACTTCCTGTTTCCGACTAAACGCACCTTCGGCACAATTCGCCGCGATCTCCGTGCTCGAGTGGGTCGATCGGACTATTTCCGGCTGGCCGTCTCGCCGCGCGGGGGGGTCTCGTTTACGATCGAGCGCACGCTCCGTGGCGGAGTCGGTGGGGCAGGGTCGGTGTGGGTGGACGCTTGGAGTTCCGATGACTCGTGATCAGCAGAGGAGCCGACGGCTCCGCGGCGATCGCGGGTCGGCGCTCGTGGAAGCCGCGATCATCCTGCCGTTCCTCGTGCTCATGGTGTTCGGCATCGTCGAGCTCGGGTTCCTCTTTCGCTCCGCATCGGTGGTCAACTCGTCGACGCGTAGTGGGGCCCGCCTCGCGGCGGCGCAGTACGCGAGCGCCAGGAACAACTCGACGAACCAGGCCAACGTGATCTCCGCCGTGCGCCAGACCGTCGAGAAAGACCTCAGCGCACGCGCCGGCGTCGACACACCCGTCGACCTGTGGATCTACAAGGCCGACGTCGACGGCACGCCGTTCTCGTCTGACTTCAGCAAGTGCACCGATCCTTGCTACAAGTTCAAGTGGGACACGACCACAAGCCCTGCGCAGTTCACACTGAAGAGTGGAACTTGGGACAAACCCGTCGTCTGCGGCACGAGCCACGACAGTGTCGGTGTGTTCGTTCGGCTCAACCACAACCCGATCGGTTTCACCAACTTCCTCGGCACGCTGACGATCGCGGAGCACAGCGTGATGGTGCTCGAGCCACCGAACCCGAACGACTGCCCGGCGGGCACCTGACGTGGGTACGAGCGTGCCCGCGTATCGTCGAGTGCAGGGTGACCAGGGGGTCGTCTTGGTGGAGGCGGTCTTCATCCTTCCGGTCTTGATCTTCATCGTGATGGCCATCTTCGAGTTCGGGCTGCTCTTTGCCGCGTCCTCGACGACGCAATCGTCAACCCGCGACGGCGTGCGTTTCGGGTCAGCCAACTATGCAGTAGCTGGCAGCAACGACGCGGCCGCCGACCAGATTGCGGCCGCCGTGGCGAAGGATCTCAGTGCCAGAACGGGGTTCGACACGCCGATCAAGCTCTTCGTGTACAAGGCCGACGACAAGGGCGAGCCGACGATGGGCGGGTTCGCCAACTGTACGAAGGACTGCTACCGGTACACCTGGGACGCCGCGACGTCGTCCTGGAAGCGAGACCTCTTGTCGCCGAAGTGGCCGCTCCCCTCGGCGTGCATCAACATCGATCCCAACGATACGAACGCTGGGCTGAACACGCTCGACAGCATCGGCGTCTACGTCGAGGTTCGCCACGACTACCTCACCGGTGCGTTCGGATCGTCGCAGCTGATCAAGGAGCACAGTGTGAGTCGTCTCGAGCCGCTTCCGTCGGGGCAGTGCTAGTGCAACCCGCTCCTACGCAGCGCGACCAGTTGGACGCCCCCGCCCCGCGGCTCGCACGCGACGAGGGCGGTTTCGTGCTGCCCTGGATGGCGATCATGCTCATCGTGCTCATCGCCATGGCCGGCTTCGGCGTCGATGTGTGGAACTGGTGGTACACCTCGCAGAAGGTGCAGCGCGCCGCCGACGCGGGCGCGTTGGCTGGTGTCCCGTTCATGCCCGGCGACCTCGCCGGAGCGCAGTCCACGGCACTGGCCGTCGTGAAGCAGAACGGGTACCAGCGTGCGAACGCGGTGCCAGGCCTGAAGGACAACCAGCTGGTCGTCACCGTCGACGATACCGTCAGCAACTATTTCACTTCGCTGCTCGGGCTGAGCACGACGAACATCGCACGCTCGGCGACCGCAGAGTTCAATGCCCCTGTCGCGATGGGGAGCCCCGCGGGCCACCTCGCCAACGATCCGGAGAACGGTGCCGCCGACCAGCACTGGCTGAACATCGGCGCGCCCGGAGTCGACAAACACACGGGCGACCGGTTCGCGGACTACGCCTTCTGCGGCAGCAACTCCTTCAACTGCCCGGGCGGGAAGAACGGCGACTACCTCGACGGCACGTACGTCTACACGGTCGACGTGCCCACCGTCGGCGGGAACGGCGCCGACATCCAGGTCTACGACCCGGAGCTCGCCGTCGGCAACCAGAACTGCGACAACTTCTGGCTGACGAGTGGTCCGGTTAGCCAGATCGCGACGCTCACGCCCACCTACCCTGACGCGGCGGTGCGGTACGCGGGCGGACAGGGCATCTACTGCACCGGCGACGACAACACGAATCTTGGCGCGGGAAAGAACCCGCAGGCGACCGCATGGCTCGTCCGCGACGGCTCGACGTTCCCAGGCCAGCCGCTCCAGAACCCGGTCGTTCCGTCGGGTGGCCCGCCCGGCGCGACCGCGTGCGCGCACCAGTTCAAGGGCTACGTCCCGACCGACGGCAACTATTGGTTCAACCTGCTCAACCCGGCCAACACCTCGGGCACACCCGCGTACGACGCTGACTTCGCGCTGGCGTTCCACCGCTGGTACCCGCTGTGCCACGTCACCAAGCCCGGGAAGTACTTCATCCAAGTGCGTTCGAACGTTCCGTACAGCAGCGGGCTCTTCAACGACGTCACGACCCTCGAGGCGAAGCAGAATCCGCCCAGTGACACGTCGCTGGCCGGCCAGAACCGCTACTCGGTTCGCGTGATCGACTCGGCAACAAAACTTGTGCCGGTCGACGCGCAGACCTACGCGCTCACCCGTCTGCCCGTGTACACGAACACGCTCGCGAACTTCAATCCGACGTTCTATCTCGCTCGCCTGTTGCCGGGCGGCGGTTCGACCGGCCGGACCCTACGCCTCACGTTCTACGACATCGGTGATGTGAGTGGCACGACGCAGCTGGACATCTTGCCGCCCGACGACTCGCCCCAAAAGGCGAGCATCACGTGCGCGAACTGGGTGTTCAACGGCGACCCGGCCAATCCCAAGCCGAGTGGGGTCAGCACGACGGCGTTACCGAGTGGGTGCCGGATGTCGGGCATCACCAGCGGCGACTACACGTCTGGCACCAACGGGGTGCTCGTTGACGTCAACGTGAAGACCCCGGCCAACTACACATGTGGAGCTGGACTGCCGAAGGGCGTGAATGATCCCAACGCGTGCTGGTTCAAGATCAAGATGACGTACTCGAGTGGCGCGCAGGCCAATGACACCACCACCTGGGGTGCGACCATCGGTGGTGATCCCGTCCGTCTCGTGAAGTAGCGCTGCGGTCTGGGGCGTGGCCCCTAGCCTGGCAACGTGTCGGGGTTCGTCGACGAATGTGGCCTGCATGTCAAGGCCGGTGATGGGGGCGCGGGAAGCGTCGCGTTCCGTCGCGAAGCGCATGTCCCAAAGGGCGGCCCTGATGGCGGTGATGGCGGCAACGGCGGCAACGTCTGGCTCGTCGCAGACCGCAACGTTGCGTCACTGCTCGGCTTTCGCGATCATCCTCATCGCCGAGCCGTGAGCGGCGTGCACGGGCAGGGCAAGAAGAAGCACGGACGCACGGGCGACGACCTCGTCGTCCCGGTGCCCGAGGGCACGATCGTCAAGGACAGCGACGGTGTGCTGCTCGCGGACCTCGTACACGAAGGCGACCGGTACCTCGCCGCTGAAGGCGGGCGTGGCGGGCGTGGCAACGCCCGCTTCTTGAGCAACCGCCGCCGGGCGCCGTCGTTCGCCGAACAGGGCGAAGTCGGCGGGGAGCATTGGTTGCGGCTCGAGCTCAAGCTGATGGCCGACGTGGCCCTCGTGGGCTTTCCGAACGTCGGGAAGTCCACGCTCATCTCGGTGATGTCGGCGGCGAAACCAAAGATCGCGGACTATCCCTTCACCACCCTCGAACCGTCGTTGGGCGTGGTTCGTCTCGACGAGACCACAGAGTTCGTCGTCGCCGACATACCAGGGCTGATCGAAGGGGCGAGCGAGGGCAAGGGGTTGGGCCACCAGTTCCTGCGCCACGTCGAACGAGCGCGGGTGCTGTGCGTCCTCGTCGATCTCGCCTGGCAGACCTCGGGTCTGCCCGCGCCGAAGGAACAGACCCGCGTCCTCTTGCGCGAGCTCGGTCGCTACAAGCCAGAACTGCTCGACCGTCCCCGTGTGGTGATCGGATCGCGCTCCGACATCGGCGAGGCCGATCCTTCGATCGAGCTCGCGGTGTCTGGCGTCACGCGAGAAGGTCTCTCCACGCTCACGGGGAGATTGGCGATTGCAGTGAAGGAGGCCCGAGCTACCGTCGAGGCGCCGACCGCGTTCGTCGTGCACCGGCCGGCAACTCAGGGCTTCCGCATCGACGCGGTGAGCCCGTCGGAAGGCGGCGGTTGGCGAGTCGTGGGTCGTCAGGCCGAACGGGCGGTCGCGTTGTCCGACATCACGAACCCGGACGCGCTGGCCTACGCGCAGCGGCGTTTGCAGAAACTGGGCGTGGATCGCGCGCTGGCTCGAGCGGGGGTGAGCGAGGGCGAGCTGGTGCGCGTCGGCGGGTTTGTCTTCGAGTACCAGCGCGACGATCAGGTGCTCAGCGAATGATCGTTGTCGCCAAGATCGGCTCATCGTCGATCACTGATAGCGAGGGCACGATCCGCGAAGAAGCGGTCACGGCGTTTTGCCGAGAGGTCTCGGCGGTACGAGCGGGCGGGCACTCGGTGGTCGCCGTGACGTCGGGCGCCATCGCCGCGGGCCTGCCCGCGCTCGGGCTCGTCGGCGACAGACGACCGCGCGACTCCCAGACGCTCCAGGCAGTGTCCGCAGTCGGTCAGAGCCGGCTGATGCGCGTGTACGACCGCACGTTTGCCGACCTCGGCCTGGTGTCCGGGCAGGTCCTGCTCGCCCCTCTGGACTTCGGTGTGCGGCAGCAATACCTCCACGCGCGCGGCACGATTCGCCGGCTACTCGACCTCGGCGTGGTGCCCGTGGTCAATGAGAACGATGCCATTGCCGACGACGAGATCCGCTTCGGCGACACCGATCGATTGGCCGCGCTGGTCGCGCACCTCATCGAAGCCGACCTGTTGGTACTGCTCACTGATGCGCCAGGGCTGCTCACGGCCGACCCGCGGTTGGACCCTTCGGCTTCGCTGATCGAGGAGATCGTCGAGATCGATCACACACTCGAGGCCTTGGCCGGCGGAGCCGGCACCGTGCGCGGCAGCGGCGGGATGGCGTCGAAGATTGCCGCCGCCAAGATTGCGGCGTGGTCGGGCGTTCGAGCCGTCATTGCGAGTGCCGATCGCGCGGGGGTGCTCAGCGCTGCCGTGGCCGGCGAGCCGGGTGTCGGCACGATCGTGCTGCCGCGTGAGCGGCGCCTGCCGGCGCGCAAGCTGTGGATCGCGTTTGCGGTGGGCGCGAGCGGGGTGGTCACCGTCGACGATGGAGCGCGTCGAGCGCTGTGCGAGGGCCGGCGCTCGTTGCTCCCCGCGGGGGTGGTGAGCATCGCGGGCCGGTTCGCGGCGGAGGATGCCGTCGAACTGGCCGGACCCGACGGCAAGGTTTTCGCGAAGGGACTGGTGCGGGCCGGGTCCGATGTGCTCGCCACCATCGCCGGGCGGCGTACCGCGGATCTCCCAGAGGGTGTCCCGCACGAGGTCGTGCACCGTGACGACCTCGTGGTCCTCCCATAGGTTGTCGAGACATGGAACGAGCTCTACCCGAGTGGTTCGACGACGCCAAGTTCGGCATCTTCGTGCACTGGACGGCGGCGGCCGTTCCCGCGTTCGCTCCCGTCGGCGCGTCGGAATTCGATCTCACCTCGCCAGAGGGCTGGGCGCAGGCGATGGGCGAGTCGCCCTACGTCGAGTGGTACCAGAACTCGCTGGCCATCGAAGGGAGCCCGGTCCACTCCCATCACAAGGCCACGTACGGCGACCTGCCGTACGACGCCTTCGTCGAGGAGTTCCTCGGCGGCATCCGCGGATGGGATCCCGACGTTTGGGCCGACCTCTTTGCCGCCTCCGGCGCGCGGTATGTCGTGCTCGTCACGAAGCATCACGACGGGGTGGCGCTGTGGCCGAGCGCGCATCGCAACCCGTTCAAGGCGCGCTGGCAGTCCGAGCGAGATGTGGTGGGGGAGCTTGCGGCGGCCGTGCGCGCTCGAGGCATGCGCTTCGGCACGTACTACTCCGGCGGTCTCGACTGGACGTTTGGCGGCCTCCCGATGAGAGACCTGAAGGGCCTCATCGCGGCGATTCCGCAGACGCCCGAGTATCTCGCCTACGTCGATGCGCATTGGCGCGAGCTCATCGAGCGCTACGAGCCCTGCGTGCTGTGGAACGACATCGGCTATCCGGCCGCCGCGGACCTGCCGGAGCTGTTCGAGCACTACTACGACCGCGTGCCCGATGGAGTGGTCAACAACCGCTTCGACATCATCCGCCAGACCGGCGGGATGATCCACGCCGACTTCATCACGCCGGAGTATTCGACGGATGCGGCGCCAGGATGGAAGTGGGAGTCGACGCGTGGTATCGGTAGCTCGTTCGGCTACAACCGCGAGGAGTCGCCCGACAGCTATCTCGGCGTCGACGAGCTCGTGCGGCTGGTGGCCGACGTCGTCGCCCGCGGCGGCAACCTCCTGCTCAATGTCGGCCCGGCGGGCGACGGCACCATCCCGCTCGTGCAGGCTGAGCGGGTCCTCGGGCTCGGGTGGTGGCTGCGGACGAACGGTGACGCGATCTACGGATCGCGCCCCTGGCATCGGACGGACGGGGCCACGGCTGATGGATTGCCGGTGCGTTACACCGTGACCGGGGACGCGCTCAACGCCATCGTGTTGGGCACACCCTCGGGCAACACCGTGGTGCTACCCGATGTCGAGGTCAAAGACGACGCCACCGTCGAGCTCCTCGGACAGGGCGCGCCGCTCGTGTGGCGTCGCGCGTCAACGGGTGTCGAGGTCGAGCTTCGTGGTCGGCCGCCGACCGGGCCCGCGATCACGCTGCGGTTCGCGTCTGCGGACCGGCTGTCGCGCTAGCGCGGCGCCACAACCCGATCAGTGACGAGCCGCTGGAGGGTTTGGGCGAGGACGTCGGCGAGCAGTCCGCGTTTCGTGCCGTCCGCCGCTTGATGGGTGTAGTTCTGGCCGCCGAGATCGGTCGCGTTCGGGTCGAGTATCCCTTGGTTGATGGCGTGCTGGTAGTTGGCGCTCGTGCTGCCCTGATCTCGGATGTCCGGCGCAGTCGTTGCAGGATCGCGACCGAGTCTGTCGGCATGAATGAACTGAACCGCCCGGATCACCAACGTGGCTGCTTGCGCGACGGTGAGCGTTTCCGCCGGGTGGAACAGACCGTCGGGGAAGCCGGCGATGATGTTCGACCCGGCCAGCAGCTCGATCTCATTGCGGACTTGCGCGTTGGGCACGGTGTCGGGAGTGACGTCCGGGAAGGACCGTGACTGGGTCATGGAGTTTCCCGTTGCGGTTTGCACCAAGCGGGCGAGCAGGCTCGACACCTGACTGCGGAACAGCGCGTCGTTCTCCCCAAAGCTTCCATCTTGCTTGCCCAGCGCGACGCCGTACAGCTTGAGGCAGTCCGCGGCCAGGCCCGCATCCGCGAACGCGCTGGCAATCGAGTTTCGACACGCCGGCTTGTAGCGGGGGTTGAGCGTGAGAATGCAGTCGTTGGCCGCGTTGCTGAACTCGCTCTGCACCGTGTACAGGATTCCGTTGCCGCCGACGACCTTGCCGTCCTGCCCGGCGCAGATGTCGCCGATCTCCGCGTAGTTCAGGTCGTACCAGGCG
>JBEEGD010000294.1:0-6391 GCA_041166685.1 Acidimicrobiaceae bacterium
CGGTGATGGCGTCGTAGCCCACGCCGAGCGTTCGCGGCTCGATGAGCCCGACGCTGGCGAACCCGACTCCGCCGATGACGGGGTGCCAGAACTCGTGGACCGGCAGCCTCCGGTACAGCGCCTCCACAACGAACAGTCCCTTCGCCACGACGACGGCAACGAGGCCGCCGGCCAGGCCGAGGACGGCGAACACGGGCAGCGTTCCGAGTCCCGAAAACCGGTGGTCGGGGATCGCGAAGAACGGGCCCGAGCCGAAGAGCACGGCGTGCACGCCGCCGGCGACTGCCGACGCGACGACGAGTGGGATGAACGCGCGTGTCGAGAACTCGAACAGCAACAGCTCGATGACGAGGACCACAGCCGCGAGCGGTGTGCCGAACGTGGCCGACATGCCCGCCGCCGCCCCGCAGGCCAGCAGGATCTTGCGCTCCGACGCGGTCACGGGGAGCACCTGACCAATCAACGACCCGATGGCGCCGCCGGTGACGATGATCGGGCCCTCGGCACCGAACGGTCCGGCGGTGCCGATGCTGATCGCAGCCGACAGCGGTTTGGCGATGGCGGTGCGCGGCTGGATCCGGCTGTGTTTCGTCAGGACGGCTTCCATCGCCTCGGGGATGCCGTGGCCGCGGATCACCGGCGACCAGAGCGCGAGCAAGGACACGAGCAGACCGCCGCACACGGCAGCCACGATGATCATCGGCGACCTGTGGAGCGTCGAGAACGAGGGCGACGTCCACCCGAACTGGTGGAACAGCGCCAGGTTGGTGATGAGGCCGATCAGGCGGAGCAGGACCCAAGCCGCGCCGCCCGCGATCAGCCCGACGAACGCGGCGAGCGCGGTGAGGTACAGAAGGCGCTGAACCTGGCGATGCACGCGTCAAAAGTATCGTATCACGAGATATTCTCCAAGGCGTGCTCGCTGACAGTGACTACCGGGCGCTGGCTCGATTCCGGCACGCGTTGCGTGTCTTTCTCCGGTTCTCGGAGGACGCCGCCCGCCAGGAGGGGTTGACGCCGGGTCAGCACCAACTCCTGCTGGCGGTGCGTGGGTACCCATCGGATGAGGCGCCGACCATCGGTGACGTCGCGGACTACCTCCAGTTGCAGCATCACTCCGTCGTCGAGTTGGTCGATCGTGCGGTCGCGGCCAAGTTGGTGCGCCGTGACACCGATGTTCACGATCGCCGGCGCCAGCGACTCTCGCTCACGGCGACTGGGTCGAAGACACTCGAGCGGCTGTCCGCCGCACACCGCTCGGAGCTCCGCGAGTTCCGCGATCAGATGAACGACGTACTGCGACAGCTCGGCTAGCGAAACGCGTTGATCACCGGGGCGAACTGCTCGATCGCGGCGACCTGGGTCAGGCCGACGATCGCCATCTGCACGCCGGCCTCCGCCAGCTCGCGGTACCGGCCGATGTGATCGTCGACCGGGGCGTCGTCTCCGGGGACCGAAAGCTGCGTGACCATGATGTCGGCTGGATCCCGGTCGACCGTCGCGCAGTGCTTGTGCAGCACGTCGATCTTGTGCCGGACCGTGTCGGCGTCGCCGAAGACGTTGCAGGCGTCGGCGTACCGTGCGACCAGCTTCAACGTCTTCCGCTCGCCACCGCCTCCGACCATGATCGGAACATGCTCCTGGACCGGCCGCGGGTAGCAGATCGCTTCCGGAACGGTGATCGTCTTCCCCTGGAAGCTTGGCGACCCTGGCCCCCACATCAACGGGAACAGCTGCAACGCGTCCTCGAGCAGCGCATAGCGGCGCGCATTTGGCGGGAACTCCCACCCGTAGAGCTCGTGCTCGCGCTTGAACCAGGCCGCACCCACGCCGCAGATCGCGCGACCATGGGACAGCACGTCGAGCGTCGCGACGATCTTCCCGAGGTGGGCGATGTTGCGATAGGTGATGCCGGTGACGAGTGTCCCGAGCTTCATCGTCGACGTCATGCCGGCGAGGTACCCAAGCGTCGTGTAGCTCTCGAACATGTCCTCCCACTCAGGGCCGACGCCGGGGATCTGCACGAAGTGATCCATGACCGTGAGTTGCTCGAAGCCGGCTTGCTCCGCGGCGCGCGCAACGTCTGCGATGTCTTCCTCGAAGCGTGCAACGTGGATGCCGAATCGGAGTGACACAGGTTTCTCCCTCTGCATGGCGGCGAATGTCGGTGCGTGGACATATTCAGGGGCGACAACCGTGATCGGGCCGGCGACGTGCACCGCGTCGAAGGCCTCCTCATGAATGCTTGTCCGGAGTTCGGCGGCCGCGGCGAGCTGGCCCTTGAGGATCTTCGGCGGCACAGGGTGCTCGCGCTGCTTGTTGCGGGTGCGGCACACGTCGTCGTCCGTGTCGAACACGATCGCCAACACCGGCACGCGCGCTTTGCGCGCCGCGGCGATGTAGGACTGCCGCCGCTCGGGCTCGAGGGCCGTCGAGTCGATGATGGTGGTGAGCTTGCGCTTGAGGCGGCGCTCGACGATGAGGTCGAGCACCGCAATCGCATCCTTGCTCGCGCGTTGGTCGTGTTGTCCGAGCCCGACAACGGCCCTCAAGCCGTCGGACGACACGACTTGCTCGGGCCGGAACCACTCGCTCGCCCAATACGACTTACCCGCGCCGGGCGGGCCCACCAGCACCAACAGGCACGGGCCGGGAACGCGGATCACTGCACTGAGTCTGCCCTTTGACGCGATCCGGGAGCGCGATCACCAGAGCTGGTCGGTGTACGTGTCGGTGCCGGGAATCGTCGGGATGAACGGCGCGGTCCACAGCATTGTTCCGATGCCATCGCGCTCGAGCTGGTCCGCAGCGGCGTGCTGCTCGTCCCACCAGGTTGCCGGGCTGTCGGAGGTGAAGGAAACGTTGAGGACGTGGCCGTCGATGCGCGCCTGCGTGACCGGGGCATCGTCGGGCAACTGGATCGGTGTGAAGCCGAGCTCGAGCTCTGGCTGCAGCTGGCCGACCCATCCGTGAAGGTCGTTGATCGTCACGCCGTCGCTCAACTTCACCACGGTGGCCGTGACTCCACCGAAGGGATGGTCGAGCGCGAGCTCCGGCGGAATCCCGATTCCGCTGGTCCATGCGAGCTCGTACAGCAGCGTGTGGATGTGGGCGCGCTCGGCGAACATCCGCCCGTGCTCGTGCAGCCAATGCACCTGCCGCAACGCCCAGTCGACGTGATCGTCGTGACGACCCTCGAGGATCCAGTACACCGCGAGATACGAGCCGAGGTCACGGCCGCCGAACAGGTCTGGCTGAGACCCGAAGCGCAGACTCTTCAGCTCACGCGTCGCCACGAAGCGGCGTCCCGCGAACAACCACGGTCCGACCATGCAGCCCGCGTAGAAGTGATCACGCTCGTACCAGCGGTTGTACGCCACTTCGTGCCCGCGATCGGGCTCGACCATGGTGAACAGCATCGAGCCGAGCTTGATCTCGCCCCCGAGGTCGTCCACTACTTCGTGATGCCGAAGCGTTCCAGCCCGAAGCCCTTGATGGCGTTGCCGCGGATGAACTTGTAGATCTCGTCGTCGCTGAGGCCGGCCTTGGCGCAGATCTCCTCGGCGACTTCCTTGCTCCGCGGAAACGTGGAGTCGGCGTGCGGGTAGTCGGTCTCGAAGCAGATCTGGTCGATGCCGATCGCGTCGCGGTTCCGCAACCCGGTCTCGTCGTCGAAGATGCAGCCGTACACGCGGTCCTTGAGGTAGCTCGACGGTGCGTTGGGCAGCGAGGTACCGAAGCTGTTGTCGCTGCGCTCGGCCCAGAGCTTGTCGGCCCGCTCGAAGACGTACGGCATCCAGCCGACTTGGCCTTCGGAGTACGCGATCTTGAGGGTCGAGAAGCGCTCGAGCGTGCCCGAGAAGATGTAGTCGAGCACCGAGCCCATCGCGTTCTGGAACGTGAGCGTCGAGCTGACGATGAACGGCGCGTCGGGAGACGTCGCCGGCATCCGCGACGAGGAACCGATGTGCATGCACACGACGGTCTCGGTCTCCTCGCACGCAGCGAACAGCGGATCCCAGAATCGGTCCTTGTCGTGGACTGACGGCAGTCCGAGCGGGTACGGGTTCTCGCTGAACGTGATGGCGTGGCTGCCGCGATCAGCACTGCGGTGCACTTCCTTCGCAGCGAGCTCGGCGTCCCACAGGGGCACCATCGTGAGCGGGATCAGCCGGCCCTTCGCGTCGCCGGCGCACCACTCGTCGATCATCCAGTCGTTGTAGGCCTGCACGCATTGCAGCGCGAGCTCGGGACTGCCGCCGTTCTTCACCAACTCGTAGAAGGTCTGACCGCAGAAGCGGGGGAGCGTGTTGGGGAAGCAGAGCGACGCGTCGACGTGGTTGGCGTCCATGTCGGCGAGGCGATCCTTCTGCTTCCAACAGCCCGGACGGATCTCGTCGAAGGTGACCGGGGTGACGTCGAGCTCGTCGAAGCCGATCGCGGCCGACAGCTTGGGGAACGGGTAGATCTGGTCGGCGTACATCCACCAGTCGCACCACTCGCCGTCTTCGGCGCCCTTCTCGAACGAGAACACGCCGCCTTCGAAGTTGAACTTGGCCTTGTCGCGCTCGACGCGGGGTGCTTGATCGGCGTATTTGCCGGTGATCCGCGAGGTCCACAGATCCGGCGGTTCCACGACGTGGTCGTCGACCGAGATGATGCGGGGGATGTCCGACATGGTGACAAGACTAGAACGCGTTCTAGTCTTCCGGCCATGCCGACCTATCAGATCGTCAACCCCGCCACCGAGCAGGTCGTTGGTGAGGCCCCGGAAGCAACGGTCGACGAGGTCGAGGCGGCGACGGCCGCCGCGGCCGATGCCTTCCCGGCGTGGAGCCGCACGACCCCGGAGGAGCGCGCCGACCTGCTGAACCGGGCCGCGGACGTGCTCCGGGACCACCTGGACGAGTTGATCCCGCTCGTGCAGGCGGAGACCGGTGCCACGATGCGCGTGACAAAGACGATGCAGGTGCCGACATCCGTCGAGCGCTTCCGTCGTTACGCGAAGGGTGCCGTCGAGTCGAACGTGATTCCGTTGCCGCCGAGTGAGATGCCGACGACCGCACTGGCGTCGGGCGGGTTGATCAGTGCGATTGTCGTGCGCCAGCCGGTGGGCGTGGTCGCCTGCATCACGCCGTACAACTTCCCGATCGTGAACATGGCGGGCAAGATCGGCCCGGCGCTCGCCATGGGCAACACCGTCGTGGTGAAGCCGGCCCCGCAGGATCCGCTGGCGGTTCTGCGAGTGGTCGAGCTGTTGCAGACCGAGGCCGGGTTTCCGCCGGGGGTCGTGAACGTCGTGAGCGGATCGGGTGCCGCGGTGGGCGAGGCGTTGGTCGCGTCGAAGCACGTCGACATGGTGAGCTTCACGGGGTCGACCGGTGTGGGGCAGCGCATCGGTGAGGTCGCGGGACGCGACATGAAGCGGTTGTTGCTCGAGCTCGGGGGCAAGGGCGCCGCGGTCGTGTTCGACGACGCGGACGTGAAGACCGCGGTGTCGACCATCTCGAGCGTGTGGGCATTCCACTCCGGGCAGATCTGCACCGCGCCGACGCGCGTGATCGCGCAGCGCGGCATCTACGACAAGATCGTCGGCGGGTTGCAAGCAGCATCCGGCCACATGAAGGTCGGCGATCCGCTGGCCGCCGACACCGTGCTGGGGCCGGTCATCTCCGCACCGCACCGCGATCGCGTCGAGTCGTACGTGCGGGCGGGCGCGGACGAGGGCGGAACGATCGTCGCCGGCGGCGAGCGCCCCGACATGGCAACTGGCTTCTACGTCGCCCCCACGCTGATCGCTGACTGCAAGGCCGGCATGCGGGTGGTGCAGGAGGAGATCTTCGGGCCGGTCGTCGTGGTGGTCCCGTTCGACGACGAGGACGAGGGCGTCGCCCTGGCCAACGGCACCGACTTCGGCCTGTACGACTACGTGTTCTCGGCCGATTCTGGTCGGGCCATGCGGGTGGCCAAGCAGCTGCGGTCCGGCAACGTCGGCATCAACACCGCCCAGCGCAACCACGAGGCCCCGTTCGGTGGGTTCAAGCTGTCCGGCGTCGGCCGGGACGGGGGCTCGTTCGGGCTCCACGCCTACAGCGAGCTCCAAAGCATCGTCTGGCCCGGCTGACTCGGGCGAAATCCCACTCAGAAGTACACAAAAGTGTGTATGTCTGAGTGGGATTTGCCGAGGGGCCCGCTTGCTCAAAACTAGAACGTGTTCTAGTCTGACGCTCAGTGGCCACCTACGATCTGGTGATCCGCAACGGGGTCGTCGTCGACGGCACCGGCCTTCCTCGCCGACGGGCCGACGTGGCCGTCAAGGACGGCCGGATCGCCGAAGTCGGCTTCGTCGAGGACAAGGGAACCCGCGAGCTCGACGCTGACGGTCGCGTGG
>JBEEGD010000295.1:0-4379 GCA_041166685.1 Acidimicrobiaceae bacterium
CTCCGCGGCGGTGCTCGACAACACGACCTCGAGGCTGGCCGGCCCTGCGGCGCGGACGGACGTCGCGAACGGCGCGGTGGTGTACGACAGGCCGAGCGGCTCGGCCAAGCTCATGTCGGTCAGGGTGGGGGAGCCGTTGATGCCGACGATGGCGGTGTTGTGCGGGTCCGTGGCAGTGGGCAGGGAGGGCACCGCCGGGTACGACTGCGTCGCGGCGGCGGCTGGGCCAAGGACGAGGGAGCCGTCGTTGATGGACGAGGCCGTGCCGCTCCGCGCGGGGTCGAGTTGCAGGGAGGCCCACGTGGTGGAGGGCAGCGGCCACCCGCTCCCCTCTGCGGTGACGAACCGTCCGCCGAGCATGTCCTCCCGGTCGCCGTCGGCCATGAACAGCTGAACGGCGGGCTCCTTGTCGATCCCGTTGTCCACGTCCCGGAGGTAGCGATCGAACCAGGCCTCCCGCTGGCGGTCCGAGCCTCCGGAACCCACCGGAACGCCATCGTGGGCGCCGACGACGAGGAGGTGCGCCCCATCGTCGCGGAGCTCCTGGAAGGCCTGGAACGCGCCGCGGGCCTCGACGTCGAAGAACCCAGCGACCATGAAGATCGGCAGATCGTTCACGTCGCCTCGGAAGCCGCGCTCTCGCCAGTACGCGTCGAGGGTGGGATGTGCCTGGTAGTCGATGGGCAGCTGTCCGATGCCCTGGGCGACGGGGACGAGCGACAAGGGGTCGTGGCCGAGGCGGTCCGGGAAGGCCGCGACCGTCGGCGCGCCGATCAGCCCCAGCACGCCGATGGCAGGGAACCCGTTCGGGATGCCACCCGGGTACAGGAGGTCGCGGTACAGCTCGTGCGTGCCCGAGCCGAGCACCGCCGTCTCGACGCACGGGAGCTCGAGATGCAGCGAGTTGTAGATGATGATGGCGCTGGCGGAGAAGCCCAGCAGACCGAGCCGACCGTTGCTCCACGGTTGTGAGCAGGCCCAGCCGAGGATCTCCACGACGTCCTGCTGACTGCGCGGCCCGAGGGCATCGAAGCTCCCGTCGCTGAGCCCCGTTCCGCGGATGTGGACCTGGAGGTAGTTGTAGGCCTCGCCGGCGGCTTCGAAGCAGCACCCCGGTGCGTACGGGCTGAGCTCGACGATCACCGGTCGGGCTGGCAGCGCGCCGCCGACGAGCGGACGGCCGCCGAGCTTCACCTCCAGCTCGACCCCATCGGACATCTGCACCCTGAGGTCCTCGGTCACCTGCGGCTCAGAGGCGCCGGCCGGAAGGGTGTCGTGAACGAGGCTCATGGCGGCCGCGGCGACGACGATCAGGAGCGCGAAGCCGCGACGCGCACCACCGGCTGGCCCGGTCCGCATCGCGGCGACGCTACCGGGGGTTCGAGCGCGTCGACAGGCGCGTCGCAACTCCAGCCGTACCCTCTGTGCATGCTCTCCTGGAAGGACTTCTCCGGCGCCGCACCCCAGACCGCCGCGCTGTTCCACAAGCGGCTCGAGAAGACGGGCATGGCGCTACTCGCCACGCTGCGCTCCGACGGGTTCCCTCGCATCAGCCCACTGGAGCCCGCCATATCGGGCGACCGCATCTACCTGGGGATGATGCCGGGGTCGACCAAGTCACTCGACCTCCGACGCGACCCCCGCTGCTGCATCCACTCCGCCACCGAGGACAAGGACGTCGCCGACGGCGACGCCAAGCTTTGGGGTCGCGCCGTCGAGATCACCGAGCCGGAAGAGCGGACGGCGTACGCCGCCGCGCTCAAGGCCGACACCGGCGTCGACGTCGAGGCGATGGGTGGCTACGACCTATGGGTCCTCGACATCACGGCCGGCTCGGGCCTCGTTGTTGCCGGCGACCACCTCGACATCGCTGCCTGGAAAGAGGGCGGCGAGGAGACGACCGTCCACAAACACTGAGTCACCGCTCGAGGAGCGGGATCTGCCACCGTTGAGGGAATGAGCACCGACGGTACTGACACGACGAAGATCCCGCAGACCCTTGTTGGCATCTCCTTCGAGGACCGATTTCGCGCACAAGAGTTTCTCACCGCCGCCAGCGGTCTCGCCGCGAAAGGAGAGTTGACCCTTCGAGACGCCGTGATGGTGATGAAGACCGACGACGGCAAGACGACGGTTCACGAGACCACCGATCTTCAACCGGGGCGCGCGGCCCTGTCTGGCGCGATGTGGGCCGGTCTGTTCGGGTTGATCCTTGGCGGACCGGTCGGCTGGGTGGCCGGACTGGCGGTGGGTGCCGGATCCGGCGCAGTTGCCGCCAAGGTCGTCGACATCGGCATTTCCGACGAGTGGGTGGAATGGTTCCGGGACAACGTCGAGCCCGGCACCGTTACGGTCGTGCTGCTGGTCGAGGACCTCGACCGCAATGCACTTGTTGAGGAGGCGGCGCGGTTCACGGGCGCCGAGCTCGTGTACGCCAACCTTGATGACGAAACGATCAAACGAGTCGAGGCCGCGCTCGAGCAATCCGCCGACTGACCGTCATTCGACGCGCTTGACCTTCGACCGAGGTCGAAGGTTTACGGTGGACCGGTGAGCACCTACACCATCGGCGAGGTCGCCGACCGCAGCGGCTTCACCGCCTCCGCACTGCGTTACTACGAAGGCATCGGTCTCGTCGTTCCCTCGACGCGGACCGGCGCGGGCTACCGGATCTACGACGACCAGACCCTCGCCCGGCTGGCCTTCATCGCCCGGGCGAAGCAACTCGGATGCTCGCTCGAGGAGATCACCGATCTCGTTTCCATCTGGGACGGGGAGCGATGCGGTCCGGTGCAACGCCGGTTTCATGCGCTGGTCACCAACAAGATCCGAGATGCCGAGAGCCAGGTCACCGAGCTGACCGCGTTCAGCGCACAGCTCCAAGCCGCGGCTTCGCAGTTGAGCGGGGATCCGCTGGACGGTCCCTGCGGCGACGCCTGCGCGTGCGTCACTGATGCCCCGACAAGCGCGTCGACTCCGGTTCCAATCGCGTTGGGAACCAAGCCCAACGACCCGCCGATCGCGTGCACGCTCGAACCCGCCGCGATGCCCGACCGCATGGCCGACTGGCGGAGCGTCCTCGATCATGCTCGATCGCGCAGCACCGCCCCGGATGGGAGCTTGCGTGTCGAGCTGGACGACGCGATCGATGTCGGTGCACTCGCTCGCGTCGTGGCCGCTGAACAGCAGTGCTGCGCGTTCTTCACCTTCGCCATCACGGTCGACGACCGAGGCATCGGGCTCCAGGTGGGAGCTCCCGCAGGAGCCGAGGAGATCGTGGCTTCGCTGTTCGGTCCTCCCGCCTGAAGGAGCAATCACGCACTACGCACTCGCGAGAGGTGCTGCCGCTTGTCCCGTCGTCATGATGCACGCAGGCGATGAGAGGAGAGAGACATGCGTGAAACTCGCTTGGGCAGAACCGAGCTCGTTGTGTCCAACATTGCGCTCGGAACATGGTCATACGGCGGCGACTGGGGATCAGTCGACGTCGACGCCGCGACGCAAACCATCAACGGCGCGGTCGACCTCGGTATCAACTTCTTCGACACCGCGCAGGCCTACGGCTTCGGTCAGGCCGAGGAGATCCTGGCCGACGCGCTGTGGCCGCGTGTCCGACGTGAAGACGTCGTCGTCGCGACCAAAGGCGGCCTTCGCCCAGAGGGCAACCGGATCGTCCGGGACGCCAGCGCGGACTGGCTACGTCAGGGGGTCGAGGACAGTCTGCGCCACCTTCGCACCGACTACATCGACCAGTACCAAGTGCACTGGCCCGACCCCCGGACGCCTGCGGCCGAGACCGGCGCCGCGCTCAGCCAGCTCGTCGAGGAGGGGAAGATCCGCTATGTCGGGGTCTCCAACTACGACGTCGCCCAGCTCGAGCAACTGCGGCGGTTCGTCACGATCGACACCGTTCAGCCGCCGTACCACCTGTTCCGTCAGGAGATCGACTTCGATCTGCTCCCCTATTGCGCGGACCACGGGATTGGCGTGCTCGTGTACGGAGCAATGGCCCACGGCCTCCTCAGCGGTGCGATGACACCCGAAACGCGCTTTGCTCCGGGCGACTGGCGCTCTCACAGCCCAGACTTCGCGGGCGAGACGTTTGTCGCCAACCTCGCGGTCATCGCCGAGCTGGAAGCGTTTGCCGCGGAGCGCGGCATGTCGCTCCCGGAACTTGCCGTGGCTTGGACGCTGGCTCATCCGGTCGTCCACGTCGCGATCATCGGCGCCCGCACTCCCGCTCATCTGCATGACAGCGTCGCCGCGGCGGACCTGAAGTTCGAGGACGACGACCTTTGGGAGATCGACTGGATCATGACGTCAGCCGTCCCCGTTCGGGGCCCCGCGCCGGAGGGGATGTAGGTGGACCGCGACGACGA
>JBEEGD010000296.1:0-3089 GCA_041166685.1 Acidimicrobiaceae bacterium
CCGTCGACCTCGGTGACCAGACCGACACCTATCAGCTCCTCGTCGGTTCTCGCGCGGAGCTGCCGCAACGCCTCGCGCACGCCGTCATCGGCCGCGAGGGCGACCAGCTCCTCTACGACGCGGCCCACGACAGCGAGCTCACGCACGTGCTGCTCCAGATGATCTGCAACGGCGACGACGAGGCCGGGTTGCGCTTCCGTCACCTCCCGGACGTCGAGATCCAGACCGACCTGACCAGCATCGTCATGGGTGCCGAGCAGTCCAACACCTCGATCGTGTTCGGTGAGCAGTACATCCTCAAGCTCTTCCGCAAGGTGGCGCCTGGGCTCAACCCCGATCTCGAGATCACTCGCGCGCTGGCCGAGGCCGGCTCGCGTGCAGTCGTGCCGCCGCTGGGATGGATCGAGACCGGCGAGGACGGCGACGACACCGCGACCACCCTCGGCATGCTCCAGCCCTTCCTGCGCGCGGCCAGCGACGGGTGGTCGCTCGCCGTCACGAGCGTGCGTGACCTGTACGCCGAGGGAGACCTGCACGCCGACGAGGTCGGCGGCGACTTCGCCGCCGAATCCGAACGGCTCGGCGCTGTCACCGCCGAGGTCCACGCCCTGCTCGCGCAGACCCTGGCCTCGCGCGTGGCAGACGAGGCCGAAAACGTCGACACCGCGAAGCAGATGCACGAGCGGCTCGACGCGGCGGTCGCCGTCGTTCCCGAACTGGCGCCGTACGCCGAGGGCTTGCGGGCGGCGTACGACGCCCTTGCCTCGCTCAGCTCGGGGGTGCCCGTGCAACGCATCCACGGCGACTTCCACCTGGGCCAGGCATTGCGGGTCGACGACGGCTGGAAGCTCATCGACTTCGAAGGAGAACCGGCCCGTCCGCTCGCCGAGCGGGTGACGCTGATGAGCCCGCTGCGCGACGTCGCGGGAATGCTGCGCTCCTTCGACTATGCCGCCCGGCACCTGCTCGCGGAGCAGCCCGCCGCCCCGGGCCTCGAATATCGGGCCACCGAATGGGCAGAGCGCAACAGGGACGCGTTCTGCGACGGCTATGCCCGTGCGTGCGGCCGCGATCCCCGCGACGACGCCGTGGTGTTGCGGGCGATGGAGCTCGACAAGGCCGTGTACGAAGTCGTCTACGAAGCCCGCAACCGACCGACCTGGCTGCCCATCCCGCTCGGCTCTATCGAGCGGCTCGTGAGGTGATGACGTGACCGCGAAGCCCCGCAAGGCGACGCCGACCGGCCCCAAGCCGGTCGACGCCGAGGCGTTGGCACTGCTCGTCGGCGGTGCGCACCACGATCCGCACTCCATCCTGGGCGCGCATCCGGACGAGGGCCGGGTCACCGTCCGTGCGTACCGCCCCAACGCGACGGCGGTGTCCGTCGCCGTCGGCGAGCAGCGCACGCCTATGACGCACGAGCACGAAGGTGTCTGGGTTGCCCAGCTCGAGGTCGACGCTGTCCCCGACTACCGGCTGGTCGTCGACTACGGCGACGGCTTCGAGCACCAGCAGGACGACCCCTACCGCTACCTTCCGACACTCGGCGACGTCGATCTGCACCTCATCGGTGAAGGCCGCCACGAGGAGCTGTGGCGCGTGCTCGGCGCCCACGTCTACACCTACGACTCGGCAACCGGACCGATCACCGGGACCGCCTTCGCAGTCTGGGCGCCGTCGGCCCGTGGGGTGCGCGTCAGTGGAGACTTCAACGGCTGGAACTCCGTCGCGTTCCCGATGCGCACCCTCGGCTCCACCGGGGTGTGGGAGCTCTTCGTGCCGGGTGTCGGCAACGGCGCGAAGTACAAGTACGACATCCTCGGCGCCGACAGCGTCTGGCGCGGCAAGGCCGACCCGATGGCCCAACACACTGAGCACCCACCGGCGACCGCCTCCGTCGTCTACAGCAGCGACTACGACTGGAACGACGGCGACTGGTGTGGCAAGAGGTCGACGACCGACTGGCTCAAGGCACCCATGTCGACGTACGAGGTGCACCTCGGCTCGTGGCGCCAAGGCCTGTCCTACAAGGAGCTCGCCGAGCAGCTGGTCGACTACGTCACCGAGAGCGGCTTCACCCACGTCGAGTTCCTTCCGGTCATGGAGCACCCGTTCGGCGGGTCGTGGGGTTACCAGGTCACCTCCTACTTCGCGCCGACGTCGCGGTTCGGGTCGCCGGACGAGTTCCGTTACCTCGTCGACCGGCTGCACCAGGCAGGCATCGGCGTCATCGTCGACTGGGTACCCGCCCACTTCCCCAAGGACGAGTGGGCGCTGGCCCGGTTCGACGGGACGCCGCTCTACGAGCACGCCGACCCGCGCCGCGGCGAGCAACCTGACTGGGGCACGCTGGTCTTCGACTTCGGCCGGCGCGAGGTGCGCAACTTTCTCGTTGCCAACGCCTGCTACTGGTTGGAGGAGTTCCACGTCGACGGGCTGCGCGTCGATGCCGTTGCCTCGATGCTCTACCTCGACTACTCGCGCAAGGACGGCGAATGGTTGCCGAACCAGTTCGGCGGCCGGGAAAACCTCGACGCCATCGAGTTCCTCAAGGAGATGAACGCGACCGCGTACAAGCGCGTGCCGGGGGCCATCACGATCGCCGAGGAGTCCACGGCCTGGCCGGGGGTGTCACGCCCGACGTACCTCGGCGGGCTCGGCTTCGGCTTCAAGTGGAACATGGGCTGGATGCACGACACGTTGGAGTACGTGTCGAAGGCGCCGATCTATCGCCAGTGGCACCACCACCAGATGACGTTCTCGCTTGTCTACGCGTTCACCGAGAACTTCGTCCTGCCGCTGTCCCACGACGAGGTCGTTCACGGCAAGGGTTCACTTCTCGGCAAGATGCCAGGTGACCGCTGGCAGCAGCTGGCGAACCTCCGTGCGTCGTACGCGTTCATGTGGGCCCATCCCGGCAAGCAGCTGCTGTTCATGGGCTGCGAGTTCGGCCAGGAGTCGGAGTGGTCGGAGATGCGGTCGCTCGACTGGTGGCTGCTCGACCTCCCCGATCACCGAGGCGTCTGGCAGCTCATCCGTGATCTGAACACGGCGTACAAGGAGCTGCCGGCGCTCTACACCCTCGACAC
>JBEEGD010000297.1:0-3110 GCA_041166685.1 Acidimicrobiaceae bacterium
AGGTCTACCTTTAATGTACGTTGTAAACTTTGAGGAGCAAACCGATGACCGCCCGCTCGCGAATCTTCGACTGTGATCAGCACATGTACGAGACACGGGACGCCTTCACGCGCCACCTCGATCCCGCCTTCCTCGGCCAGGCCATCACGACCACGAAGCTGGCGAACGGCAAGGAGGTGATCCTGGCCGGGGATCGCGTCGTCGTGGCCCTCGAGCCTGAGTTCGGTGAGGCATACAAGCCGGGCTCACTCAAGGAGATGCTCAAGCAGATGGCTTCCGGCGCGCCGACCGAGAACTACATGTTCGAACCCATGCGCGAGGAGTACCAGAACCGTGAGGCGCGCCTGCGGGTGATGGACGAGCAGGGCGTCGACGGCACGATCATGTATCCGGGCGGGTGGGCGCTCATGGCCGAGGAGTATGTGAGCGACACCGACGCGCTGTACGCGAACCTGCACTCACTCAACCTCTACATGGAGGAGGAGTGGGGTTTCGGTGCCGACGGTCGGATCTACAGCCCCGCAACCCTCTCGCTGCGCGATCTCGACCAGGCCGTCAAGGAGCTCGACAGCGTCCTCGAGCGCGGCGCCCGCTTCATCCTGCTCCCCACGGGTCCGGCCTACGGCCGCTCCCCCGGCGACCCGTACTTCGACCCCTTCTGGACTCGTATCAACGAGGCCAAGGCCAGCATCTGCTTCCACATCACCGAGCACTGGTTCAACCGGGCCATCGCGCCCGCCTGGGGCCACCCGCCGACCCCCATCCACTTCCGGATGTCAGCCTGGCAGTGGATGAACACGTACGGCGAGTACCCCATCACCACGACCCTGTCTGCACTGATCTTCGACAACCTGTTCGGGCGCTTCCCTGACATCCAGTGCCTGGTGAGCGAGTACGGCGCGTCCTGGGTGCCCCACTTCGTCAAGCACATGGACAAGAGCCGCGGGATGGGACGCAACGGACCCTGGCTCGGCGGACCCATGGAGCAGCGGCCCAGCGAGGTCTTCCGTAAGCACGTCCGTGTCGTTCCCTACCCGGAGGACGACATTCCCGGCCTCATCGCAGCACTGGGTCAGCACGAGTCGATCGTCATGGGCTCTGACTGGCCACATGCGGAGGGCGTCGCGGAGCCGGCCGACTACCGCAAGCTCCTGGACTCGCTGCCCGACTCGCAGAAAGACGACATCATGTTCAGCAGCGGACGCGCCCTGGTCGATCGTTGAGTGAACCGTCTGACGACGTCGCGACCGTCGTCGCCGCCTGGGCAGGCGGGGACTTCGTGCTCCCTAGTGCGGGCACCACCGACGTGCTGCTGTGCCGCGCCTGCAGTCGACTCGGGTCGGGCCGACTCGGTCTGAGCGTCGAGCGCCTGCAAGACGACGGCTCGGTGCTAAGTGAGCTCATCTGCAGCGAGGAGCACGAGGGCGGGCCCGGCGTTGCACACGGCGGCTGGGTGGCGGGGATCCTGGACGAACTCGTGGGTCACGTGCCGCTGCTGAACGGCCAGCTCGCCGTCACCGGAACCCTCGAGGTCCGTTTCGTCAAGCCGGTCCCTATCAACGAACCGCTCGTGGGCAGGGCGACCCTGACGTCTCGGGAGGGAACGCGCTGGATGGTGCAGGCCGACCTCACGCTCGCACGCAGCGGCGCCCTCTTGGCCACAGGCAGCGGCACACTTGTGGAGCGAGACCCGGCCCACTTCGCACGGCACCGCGCTTGGCTGCAGTCCCAGTCGACGCCTAGCATCGACGCCCCGGCCCTCTAGGCTGAAGCCATGTCCGAGCCCGTGCCCGACCAGGAGCCCGGCAGGCGAGCAACCCTCACCCAGGAGCAGGTGATCACTGCAGCTCTGGCCGTTGCGCAGCGCGAGGGGCTTGACTCGCTGTCGATGCGGCGTCTAGCCGTCGAGCTCGGGGTGACTCCCATGGCTACGTACTACTGGGTCAAGGACAAGGACACCCTGCTCGCGCTCGTCGCCGAATCGGTCTGCAGCACCGTCCAGGTGCCGGGGCCTGAGACCGGCACCTGGTGCGAACGACTGGCGCAGACCCACCGGTCCTACCGCGCGGCGCTGCGATCATGCCCCGGGTTGGCCGGATACCTGCTGGACAACGATGTCCCACCTTCTGGCCGTCGCGTCACGAGAGAGACGACATCGCTGCTCAAGGAAGCCGGCTTTGCCCTGCTCGAGGCGCAACGCCTCTTGCAGGCCTTCGAGGGGTACCTGCTGGGGCGCCTGGCCATTGAGGCGGTCCGCTCCCGTCAGCAACCGAGCGAGCGGACGGCCGCGGCCCTCGAGGCGGAGTTCGAGTACGGGCTCCAACTGCTGCTGCACGGGGCAGCAGCGGCCGGAGCCACGGGATGATGTGCCAAACCGCTAGAGGCTGTGCAGCTCCGGTACGGAGAACAGGTCGTTGAACGCACCGCGCGTGATGCGCTCGGTGATGTCCGCTGGGATGTCGGTGAACAGGTCGAGCAAGACCTCCTGCGTGCGCGGGTACGTCCCCTCCAGATGCGGGTAGTCGCTCCCCCACATCACGTTCCGGTAACCCATGGCGCTGACAGCCGGGAGCGCGCTGCGATCGTGCTGGAAGGACGTGTAGACCTGCCGGAAGATGAACTCGCTCGGCAGACCGGAGAGCTTCGGACGAACGAACATGTCGTGTTGCCGGTAGGCCTCATCCATGCGGTCCGCCAAGGCTGGCACCCACGAGCTCCCGCCTTCGGCCACGAACATGCGAAGCCCGGGGTTGCGGTCCAAGGCCCCTGAGGCGACGAGGTGGGCGACCACGCGCTGCCCTGGGAAGAACGTCTCCACGTAGTTGATGACCGCTCCGCCAGGCCCACGGGCCACTACCTGAGTGGCGCCGGTCCCAATGTGGAAGGCCAGCGGTACGCCGGCTTCGGCCGCGGCCGCCCAGAGGGGCTCCCACACCTCGTCGTTGTACTGCCGATCTGCAGGTGGTGTGGCCGGCAGGTAGATCACCTGGAAACCCAGCGCGACGGCGCGCTGGAGCTCGGCCACAGCATCGGCGGTGTCCAAGGCGCTGACGATCGCGGTCGGCACCAGTCGCGGGGAGTGAGACATGAAGTCGCTCGCGCACCAGTCG
>JBEEGD010000298.1:0-9165 GCA_041166685.1 Acidimicrobiaceae bacterium
TTCGTCCCACCGACGAGCTCGTCAACGCCGTCCGCCAAGCGACTTAGCCGAAATCCCACTCAGACGTACACAGATCTGTGTACGTCTGAGTGGGATTTGCCCAGTCAGGCTTCGTCGGCGACGCCGAGGAGGCGGGCGCGGGTGACGGCGCGCATGCCCCGTGACAATCCGAAGAACGCGGCGATCCAGGCAACGCCACCGATGATCCACGACAAGCTCGCCGCGCCGAAGAGTGCGCCCGTCGACTGCGAGTAGGCGACCATGATCAACGGAAGGCTCACGAGGCCCGACGCTTGCTGCGCGGCGGCGGTCGACTTCACCCGGGCCGACAGCCGCAGCACCAACGACAACGTGAGCGCGAGGAACGGTGGCACCACCCACAGCATGAGAATCCACCACTGCGGTGTGGGGAAGAACCATCCGCCGACTTCGGGACCGACGATCGTGTTGACGATCAGCGCGTAGAACCCGAAGCCCACGATCGTCGTGAAATAGCCGGGCACCAAGCTGGCAATGAGCTTGCCGAGATAGATCTCGCGCACGCCGGCGGGCGAGTGGGCCAGGAACTCACCGGTGCCACGCTCGCGCTCGCCGACGATGGTCGCGGCGCCGACCGCGGTCGAGATCGTGAGCGGGACGACCACTGCGACAGGGGCGAACAGGTACACGGCCATCGCGTACGCAGCACGCGCCTGCCCGGTGTCCCCTCGAATCGCGTCTTGCGCCTGCTGGGGAAGCACCGACAGCGTGGTCGAGAGCTGCTTGACGATGTCCACGTTGCTCACGCGCGTGATGAGCAGCAGCAGGATCGTCGGCACCACGAAGAAGAAGATGGCGCCGAGCGCCAGCATCGGGATCCAGAAGTCCTTCGCTTGGATGAGCTGCTTGAGGTCCGTCCGCGCGACGGTCGCAACCCGCGGCCAGTCGATGCGGCGACGGCCGTGACTCGCACTGGTGGCGGGGACGGTGGTGGCGGTCATGAGGCGCGGAACGGGTCTTGGAAGCCACGCCCGAGGCGGTTGCCTGACGACAAGCGCTTGGATTCGAGCGGCGTCTGGTCGCGTGGCACGACCCCGGGACGTGATCGGCCCCGCACCGCGAAATAGAGGTCCTCGAGCGTGGGGGAGTGAGGCTCGACCCGAGTCAGGCGCACGCCGTCACGGGCAAGCGCGAGGACGAGGTCGGGGACGCGCTCCATGTCGTCGAGCTGAACCGTCGCCGGGCTCCCGTCGACGCGCTCGTACGCGAGCACACCCTCGACCGTTGCGAGACGGTCGAGCAAGGACGCGTCCTCGGCGTCCAGCCGCACGACAGCTCCCGGCCAGAACCGCGCCGTGAGCTCGGTGGGCGTACCCGAGATCAACGCGTGACCTTCCTCGAGCACGACCACCTGGTCCGCCAATCCTTCGGCCTCGAGCAGCAGGTGCGTGCACATCACGACGGTCGCGCCGGTCGCGGTCATCTCTCGAATCATCTCGAGGACGGCATGCGAGGACTCGGGATCGAGCCCCGACGTTGGCTCGTCGAACAGCAGAAGATCCGGTTCGTGCAGCACCGAGCGGGCGAGCGCCAACCGGGTCTTCATGCCGGTCGAGTAACCGCCGGCTTGTTGGTCGAGCGCGTGGTCGATACCAAATCGAGCCGCTGACGCGCGAATGGCGGCTGCCGCCTTGTCGCTGCGGCCCAGGCCGTAGAGCTCCGCGGCGTACGCGAGGTTGTCGAAGCCCGACAGTCGGTCGTACAGCGAGGGCTTCGCTGACACCACGCCGCATCGGCGGCGAACCTCCTCGCCGTCGACGTTGGGATCTTGTCCGAACACGCGCACCGCGCCGCCGTCTGGATTGAGCGCCCCGGTGATCACCCGGATCGCCGTCGTCTTGCCGGCGCCGTTCGGCCCGAGCAGCACGGTGATCTTCGCCTCGGGCACCTGAAGATCGAGATTCCGAAGGGCCGGGTTCTCGCCAAACGAGCGGCTCACGCCCGACAGGACGACGGTGGGCTCGGTCGGCACGGGTTCGACCGTAGAGGGACGCGCGTCGAGAGCAGGCTCGGTGATGGCCACCCCCTTGTTATCGGTCGCCATGACGCCGGCCTGAAGCCCTGCGAAGATGTCGTCGTGATCCGAGCCAACACGGAGTGGATGACGGCGAATCTGGTGCTCGCCGCGCTGCCGTTCGTGCTCGCGATCTGGCTCTTCGTCCCCCGCCACGGTCGGACGCCGGCGTGGTGGCTCGGCGTCGGCGCCTTCGTGGTGTTCCTGCCGAATGCGCCCTACGTCCTGACTGATGTGATTCACCTGTCGGGCCAGGCCCGTCACACCACAAGCACGGCGCACCTGATCGGTCTGGTCCTGCAGTACGCGTTGCTGATGGGAGCCGGCCTCACGCTGTACGGAGGCTGTCTCGCGTTGCTGCGCCGGCGGCTCCAGGTCGATGGACTCGGTCGCTGGCGCTGGCCGGCGGAGCTGTCGCTGCACGTGCTGTGCTCGATCGGCATCTTTCTCGGACGCGTGCTGCGGCTCAACAGCTGGGATCTGGTTCTACGACCGAGTGCGGTCTTTCAGTACGTGGGCGTTCCCCGGGCCGCCACCGTGGCGATCATCGGCATGACGTTCTGCGTGTTGGTGATGGCGACAATGGCGCTGCGGGTGCCGCTCGCCATCCACGAACTGCGCCGCGCCAGCCGGTAACGTCGTACGCGTGTTCGTGCTGGGCATCGACCCGGGTTTGTCGCGGTGCGGCTACGGCGCGGTCGAAGAACGGCCAGCCGGCGGTGCGAGACCCATCGCTGTGGGTGTGCTGACCACGGCGCCGTCAGCGCCGCTGCCAATCCGGTTGGCCGAATTGCAGCTCGAGCTGCGGGCGCTCATCGCCGAGACCAAGCCCGATGTGGTGGTCGTCGAGCGGGTCTTCTTCCAGGTGAACGTGCGCACCGCGATGTCGGTTGGTCAAGCCAGCGGACTCGCCATGGCCGAAGCCATCAACGCCGGCTGCGAGGTGGCGCAATACGGTCCCAACGAGGTGAAGCAAGCGGTGGCCGGCTGGGGTGCCGCCGGCAAGGACGAGATGGAGCGCATGGTGCAGATGTTGTTGGGCATCAGCAAACCGCTGCGACCAGTGGACGCGGCCGACGCGGTGGCGCTTGCGCTCTGCCACTTGGCGCACGCACCCCGCCTGAGAATTGTCGACGCCGCGGTGAGCGGCGTGCATGGCACGGCCGGGCGATGATCGGGTCGTTGCGAGGACGGCTCGCCGACCGCGGTGCCGACGAGGTGCTCGTCGAGGTGGGTGGCATCGGGTATCGCGTCACGGTCACGCCCGCGACCGTCGTGGCCATCGGCGACCTGGGTGAAGAGGTGTTCCTCCACATTCACCACCACGTGCGTGAGGACGCGCAAACCCTCTACGGCTTCCCGACGCGCGACGAACGTGGCTGCTTCGAGGCGCTCATCGGTGCGCACGGCGTCGGCCCGGCCCTCGCGCTGGCAATCCTTTCGGTGCACTCTCCAGACTCGCTTCGACGTACGTTGGCTGATGACGACTTGGCGTCGCTTTGTCTCGTGCCAGGCGTCGGCAAGAAGACTGCGGCGCGGTTGCTCGTTGAACTCAAGACTCGACTCGCGGTGCCCGACATCGATCTTGCGAGCATCAGTGTCTCGTCGACGTCGCCCGCGCCGAGTCTGCGGGCCGACGTGCGCGAAGCCCTCGCCGGCTTGGGCTACGGGCCCGACGAGATACGTGATGCGTTGGCCGACGTGCCCGACGAAGGTGATCCCGCCCTCGTGCTCAAACATGCGTTACGGCGCGTGTACGCGAGACGGTAGGTGTCCGAGTGAGAGAAGAGCTGCTCAGCCCCGAGCCGATCGAGGGCGAAGAGATCGTCGAAGAAGTTGGCCTCCGGCCGCGCCGCCTGTCGGAGTTCGACGGACAGCCCGAGATCAGTGAGCACTTGGCGATCATTCTCGAAGCGGCTCGCGGGCGCGGGCAAGCGGCCGACCACCTTCTCTTCGCGGGTCCGCCCGGGTTGGGAAAGACCACGCTTGCCCACATCGTGGCTGCGGAGATGGGTGTACGCCTTCACGTCACCTCTGGACCGGCCATCGAGCGCGCCGGCGACCTCGCGGCGGTGGTCACCAACCTCGACGAAGGCGATGTGCTCTTCATCGACGAGATCCATCGCCTGGCTCGAGCCGTCGAAGAAATCCTGTATCCCGCGATGGAGGACTTCCAGCTCGACATCGTCCTGGGCAAAGGACCGGCAGCCCGATCGATTCGACTCGACTTGCCGCGGTTCACCCTCATCGGTGCCACGACGCGCACCGGTCTCATCACCGGCCCGTTGCGAGATCGGTTCGGGCTCGTGGCCCGGCTCAACTTCTATGAAGCCGCCGATCTCGAATCGATCGTCGTGCGGGCCGCGGGCATCCTGGGCGTGCAGATCGACATCGATGGCGCGCGGGAGATCTCTCGGCGGGCCCGCGGCACCCCTCGCATCGCCAACCGCCTGCTCCGGCGTACGCGCGATTTTGCAGAGGTGCGCGGTGGCGGCGTGGTCGACGGCGCAACTGCCCGCGAGGGCCTGTCCGTCTTCGGAGTCGACGAGCGCGGGCTCGACAAGGTCGACCGCGCCCTTCTCTCGGCGTTGTGCGAGCGCTTCGGCGGTGGGCCGGTCGGCCTGAAAACCCTCGCCATCGCCGTCGGCGAGCCCGAGGAGACCGTCGAAGATGTCTATGAGCCGTTCTTGATCCAGCAGGGGCTGTTGATGCGCACCCACCGAGGAAGGGTGGCCACACCTGCGGCCTGGACGCACCTCGGCGTGACGCCTCCCCCCGTCATCGAGCGCGAGGCGACGCCGGGTCTGTTTGGCTAGACGCGGTGGAGATCGCGTTCAACGCATCAGACGGGCCGACACTCGGTGTCGAGGTCGAGCTCGAAGTCGTCGATGCCTCAACTCGCGAACTGGCCAGCGTGGCCACCGAATTGCTCGAGGAGCTGAGCGGCGGCACCGGTGAGCATCCGAAGGCGAAGCACGAGTTGTTCGAGTGCACCGTGGAGATCATCACTGGTATCTGCACCACAGTCGGGGAAGCTCGAATCGACCTTCAGGGCACACTCGCCGCGCTCGACGCGCTCACGCAGCCGCGCGACCTCGCGCTGATGTGCTCGGGTACGCACCCGTTCTCCTCGTGGCGTGATCAGAAGATCAGCCCGAACCCTCGTTACGCCCGTCTCATCGAGGAGATGGCGTGGATGGCCGAGCGCATGCAGATCTTCGGTGTGCACTTCCACGTGGGGGTGCGCTCGGCCGAGAAGGCAGTCGCGATCGCGAACGCGCTCACCTTCTACATCCCGCATTTCCTCGCGGCCTCCGCGTCGAGCCCGTACTGGAACGGCCGCGACACTGGCCTCGCGTCGTGCCGGAGCAAGGTCTTCGAAGGGTTGCCGACCGCGGGGTTGCCCGAGCCGATCGATTCGTGGGACGACTTCGAAGCCTTCATGGAGACGCTGGTCGCGGCCGAGGCCATCTCGTCCATTCGTGAGGTGTGGTGGGACATCCGCCCCCATCCCGACTTCGGAACCGTCGAGTTGCGCATGTGTGACGGTCTGCCGACGATGGACGAAGTCGCGGCTCTGGCAGCACTCGCGCAGTCGCTGGTCGACTGGCTCGATGCGCTGATGGATCGCGGCTACCGGTTGCCAGTGGCGCGCGAGTGGATCGTGCGGCAGAACAAGTGGAGGGCAGCGCGGTACGGCCTCGACGCCGATCTCATCATCGACTCGCACGGCGCCCGCCGGCCCTTGCGGGAAGCGATCAGCGACCTCATCGAAGAGCTCACCCCGACGGCGCGCCGGTTGGGCTGTGCCGAAGACCTGGGCTCACTACGTCACACGTTGGCGGCGGGTTCCAGCACCGATCGCCAGCGGCGGGTGGTGGCCGAGGGCGGGACGCTCGTGGATGTGGTCGACCTTCTCGTCAAGGAGATGGCAACGAACCGCGTGGGTTAGGAGCCGAGCCGATAGGCGAGGCGACCCATAGGCACAGTGGCGTTTTTGTCGGCAGGCGAAGCCTGACGACGAGAGGTTTCCACGCGTGACTCGGACCTATTCGCGCAAGTCTTTAGCGGCTACAACCGTCCGAGGCACGCGGCGATGGCAAGGGGCTGTGTCAGGACGACACAGCCGTTCGTGTCGCCCGCGCTGGCGGGCGTGCCCCCGTTGAGGCCGAGCAGGAGAACGGGCAGCGAGATGAAGACGGCAAGTTTGGTGCGGAGCTTCACGGGATTCCTCCGGGTATGTGTGTGGCAACGTCGGCGATGGTTTGCTCGGGATTGACGCCCGCTTGCACGGGCCCGAAGCCGACTTGTACTGGCTGTTGTGCGTTTTCGCTCTGTGCGTACTGCGTGCCCGCCTTACCTGAGTACAGCTTGACCGCGCCCGCGTCGACCGCCGCAGGAGGCGGGGCATCACTTGCGCTCGGACGGCTCGCAGCCGGACCGGGTGTCGAAGGACCGGCAGGCGCGACCGCGATCGCGGTGTTGCGCGCGGCTGGTGCCGCCTGTTGAGTCGCAATGACAGCCGGAGGTCGGGCGAGCGCTGGCGGCGTGAAGGCACCACCGAACGGCGTGAGCACCAGCCCAATGGCCGCGAGACCGGCTGCGGCCGACCCCGCAACGGGTGCCAACTGTGACGCGGTCCTGCCAGAGACGCGAGCCCGCCAGTGCGCCATGCGCAGGACGAGCCAGCCGACGATCGGCATACCTGCGAGTCGGGTGCCGCTCGAGACCGCGAGAAACTCGCGCTTCAGGGCCTTACGCGCCCGATGCAACAAGGCCTCGACGGTCGTGACCGGGACGTCGAGGTGCGCGGCGATCTGGACGTAGCTCCAGCCGCGCCGCTCGCGCAGGTCCAGCACCTCGCGGTGGCGAGGCGCCAACCGGTCCATCGCCTCGGAGAGATGATCGTGGTCGACCGCGGCAAACAGGGCGTCGTGATCGGGCTCGACGATTCCCAGGTCGATGTCGGCCGACGGTTCCACGCGGGCCGTGCGACGGTGGTGATCGATGCACAGCCGCTGCGCGATGACCGTCATCCAAGGGTAGAAGCGGCGCTCACCGGCGAACGTCGGCATCGCCCGCAGCGCACGGATGAACGCCTCCTGGGCAAGCTCTTCGGCGGCATGGGCGTCGCCGACCCGCCGCTGGCAATACAAGTGAAGCCGGGAGTAGTAGCGCCGGTAGAGGTCGTCGAACGCGCCTTCGTCGCCTCGTTGGTAGCGCAGAACGAGCGAGCGATCACGATCGAGGTCGACGACCCCCGGACCCTCGATCTCCTCGGCTCGCAACGCCACCTGGCAGTCCCCTCGCCGCACCGTCTCTCGAAACGGCGCGGTCCGCGTACAGTTCGGCGTCACCAACTTCCGTTCCTGCCGAATTCCCCCTGATGGACGCCTCCGCGCTCGACTACTCACTGCCTGAGGAGGCCATCGCCCAAACGCCGGCGCCGCGCCGGGAGGATGCCCGGCTCCTGGTGGACCGAGGGCAGGCGGTCCCGCCAGACCATCGCCGCGTCGCTGACCTCCCCGACCTGCTGCGTCCGGGCGACCTTCTGGTGGTCAACGACAGCCGGGTGCTGCCCGCGCGTCTCCATGTCCGCAAGCCGAGCGGCGGCGTCATCGAGGTGCTGCTGCTCGAGCGCTGTGGGCCTGGGGACGACGGAATGTGGCGGGCGTTACTGAGGCCGAGCCGGAAGGTCCGTCCGGGCCTGCGGATGGAGGGCGAAGGCGACGTGGTTGTCGACGTCGTGGCCGACCTCGGTGATGGCTGCTGGCGATTGCGCCTCGAGGGCGATCTCGGGCGCGGCGGTGAGCTGCCGTTGCCGCCATACATCCACGAGCCGTTGCGTCAGCCCGACCGCTACCAGACGGTGTACGCGCGCCGGGCGGTGTCCGCGGCCGCTCCGACCGCGGGCTTGCACCTGACCGAGGAGGTGCTCGAGCGATGCCGTACAAACGGAATCGGGGTCGCGACCGTGGAGCTGGCGATCGGCCTCGACACGTTCCGTCCGGTCACGAGCAAACGGCTCGAGGACCACCCGATGCACTCCGAGGCCTACGAGGTTCCAGAGGAAACGATGGCGGCGTGCGCCACGGCCGAGCGCGTCGTCGTCGTCGGAACGACGGTTGTTCGAGCGTTGGAATCGGCCGTGGCGACCGGCGAGTTGTCCGGCCGAACGGCGCTCTTCATCCGACCGGGCTTCGAGTTCCGAGCGGTCGACGTGTTGCTCACGAACTTCCACCTGCCGAGGACGACGCTGCTGGCGATGATCGAGGCGTTCGTCGGGCCCCGGTGGCGCGACTTGTACGACATCGCGTTGCGGGAGGGCTACCGCTTCCTCTCCTTTGGAGACGCGATGCTCCTGGAGCGAGCGTGACCGTTTCGCTGGTGATCGATGCAACTGATGGCGAGGCCCGCGCCGGCCAGGTGCGCACGGCGTCGGGCCGGACCTTCTCGACACCCGCCTTCATGCCCGTCGGCACCAGAGGAGCCGTGCGGACCCTGGACAGCGACGATCTTCTCCGTTGCGAGGTCGAGATCGTCCTGGCCAATACGTATCACCTGATGTTGAAACCTGGCGCGGACGCGGTCGCGGCCGTCGGAGGGCTGCATCGGTTCACTGGCTGGGCGGGACCGATGCTGACCGATTCCGGTGGCTTCCAAGTCTTCTCATTGCCGACCGGAACGGTGAAGGTCGACGACGATGGCGTCACCTTTCGCTCGACCTACGACGGGAGTACGCATCGACTCACGCCGGAACGCGCGGTCGAGGTGCAGGCCCTGTTGGGAGCGGATGTACAGATGGTGCTGGACGTGTGTCCGCCCTTGCCGTCACCCCCGTCCGTCCTCCGGCTGGCGGTCGAGCGGACCGCGGCGTGGGCCGAACGAGCAAAGGTGTCGGCGCGCGGCGAAGGCCAAGCGCTGTTCGGCATCGTGCAGGGTGGCGTCGACGAAGCACTCCGCCTCGAGAGCGCGCAGCGCACGGTCGCGATCGGCTTCGACGGGTACGGCATCGGTGGGCTGTCGGTGGGCGAGACCCGTGACGAGATGGGTCCGGCGCTGGCCGCAGCGATCGGCGCGCTTCCAACCGATCGGATTCGCTATCTGATGGG
>JBEEGD010000299.1:0-23395 GCA_041166685.1 Acidimicrobiaceae bacterium
GGCCGACCGCTGGTGGATCGTTGCCGACGGTATGGCCGACGTCACGGTTGGCGGGCTGTACACCGCGACGATCGGCCCCGGCGAGTCCATCGGCGAGCTCGCGCTCCTGGACGGCGAACCCCGCGGCGCGACGGTGACCGCCACGACCGAGATGGAGCTGCACGAGGTTGGCGGCGAGCAGTTCGTCGAGGCGTTGCTCGCCAGCCCGCGCTTGTCGCTGGCGCTGTTGTGTCAGCTGGCCACCCGGCTGCGTACGTCCAACCGGCGTCCCTCGCAGAAATCGACCAGGCCAACCGTGTCGATCGCGTGGGGCCCGGCCGTGCGCTCCACCGTCGAACAGCCTGAGCAGTTCGATCCCTCGGCACCCGGCTACTTCGAGGATCCCGCGGCGCAGCTCGCAGCACTGCGCGAGGCCGCGCCAGTGCATTGGTCCGACGCCGTCAACTCGTATGTCGTCACCCGGTACGAAGACATCCATCGGATGACGCGCGACCGTTCACTGCTCGGGTCGGTCACCACCCTCGACGCCCCCGGATGCCCCGCTCGACGCCGCGGCGAGAAGATGATGATCCGAAGAGACGGGGACGACCATCTGCGCCTCCGCCGGCTCGTTTCGAAAGTCTTCACTCCACGAGCGATCAGCCGCTGGCAGCAGAGGTCCGAGTCGATCGTTGACGGCCTCCTCAACAGGCTCTCCGAGGGTGATGAGTTCGATGTGATGAGCGACTACGCGGTCGTGGTGCCCACCCAGATCATTTCCGAGATGCTCGGGATGCCCACCGAGGACATGCCGCGACTCCAAGCGTGGTCCAGCACCTTGAGCAAAGGCCTCGATCCGTTCACCACGCCTGAAGAGGAAGAGGCAGCCGTTGCGGCCGGCAAGGCTTTCGTCGGCTACCTCGAGCAGACGATCGTCGACAAGAGAGGCCGGCCCGACGACGACATCCTCACCGCGCTGCTCGACGCCCAGGAGGCGGGTGAGGTCCTCGACGACGAAGAAGTGATCTCCCAGGTGCTGATGCTCTACATCGCCGGGCACGAGACCACTCGAAACCTCATCGGCAACGGGCTGACGCACCTGTTCCGGTTCCCCGCGCAACTCGACCGGTTGCGGGCGGACCCTTCGCTCGACGCGAACGCAGTTGAGGAGGTGTTGCGCTTCGAGAGCCCTGCGCAACTGACGCGGCGAGTGAACCACGCTCCGGTCGAGCTCGGCGGTACGACCATTCCGGCCGAGAGTCACATCACGCTGTCGCTCGCGTCGGCGAACCGCGATCCACGCAAGTGGGGCCCGACGGCCGACACGCTCGACGTGGCGCGACCCCGCGCGAACGAGCATGTTTCCTTCGGCGGCGGCCCGCACTTCTGCCTTGGGAACTCGCTCGCCCGACTCGAGGCCAAGATCGCTCTACCGTCGTTGATTCGCCGCTTTCCGAGGTTGGCGCCCGCTTACGTCGAGCCCCAGTGGACGCGTCGGGTCGTGTTGCGAGGGGTCGAGACCCTTCCGGTCAGCATCGAGTGATCACTTCGGCCCCGAACTGCTCGAGCGTGGCCGCCGTCGCGAAATCGCTGAACCAGACATAAGACCGTTCGACGCCCTTCTCGGTCCACGCATCGAAATGATCACGCAATTCGGCCGCGTTGCCGATGACCGCGCCGCGTCCACCCATGTGCCCGAAGCGACGCTCAGCAAGCTGCGTCGTCTCCAGCCGCGTCCGTTCATCCGCGACGAAGGCCACCATCTGTTGCACGGATGCTCGGGCGGGAAGCGCACGGGGGTGCAAGTCCGCGATCCGGTCGGACGAGATGAGCGGCACGTTCCACCAATCCGCGTGCTTGGAGGCGGCGTCGAGGATCGGCGCACTCGTGCCTCCGATGACGATCGGGATCTTGCCGAGCGGTGCCGGAAGCTGCTGTGCGCGCGCAAGACGGTGGAACTCGCCGTCGTAGTCGACCGGCTCGCCGGACCACAGCAGTGCGAGCACATCCAGCGTCTCGAGCAATCGGCGGACTCTCGCCCCGAGGCCCGAGTTCTCGATGCCGAAGGTGGCGAACTCCGCGGGCACGGATCCCGCGCCGATTCCGAGCTCGAATCGGCCGTTGGATGCGTGGTCGATCGTGACGGCCTGGCGGGCCAGCACCGCGGGCGATCGGAAGGCGTCACACAGCACCAGATGAGTGATGGTCAGCGTCGTCGTCCGCGCCGCCAGCCAGGCCGCAGTGGTCATGGCTTCGTACATCGGCTTGTCGTCGGCCAGCGGCGGTGCCAGGTGGTCCATGAGCGCGATGCCGTGGAATCCGGCCGCCTCCGCGTTGCGGGCGCGTTCCTCGAGAGCGGCCATGCTGAGCCGCATCTGCGGCAAGAACAGGATGAACTCCATCGGCCGGTCAATATAGGGACCGGCTTGGCCGGAGGTCAGGGATGAAGCCGCTGTTGCAGGACAAGATCGCGTTGATCACGGGGGCCGGCAACGGCATCGGCGCGGCCGCGGCTGAGCTCTTCGCAGCCGAAGGTGCCGGTGTCTTCGTCGCCGACATCGACGGAGCCGCTGCTGAGGACGTGGTGCAACGGATCACGAAGGCAGGTGGAGCGGCCTGGGCGCTGACCGTCGACGTTCGCGACCCGGGCCAGGTCGCGGAGATGCGCGATCACGTGTTGGCGCACGACGGCCGTCTCGACGTGCTCGTGAACAACGTCGGACACTGGGTGCACCTGCCACCATCGTTCGTCGACAGCGACGCCGATCAGTGGCAGGCGTTGTATGAGGTCAACTTCCTCCACGTCCTGTGCGTGACACACGCGTTCCTGCCGTCGATGATCGAACGCCACCACGGGACGATCCTCAACGTGTCGTCCGTTGAGGGCGTCCGGGGCTATCCGCCCGACCCGGTGTATGCCGCGTTCAAGTCGGCGGTGGTCGCATTCACTCGGTCGCTCGGCGTCCAGGTCGGCAGCAAGGGCGTGAAGGTCAACGGCATCGCGCCGGACCTCACGCAGACGCCCCAGTCCGACTTCGAGCGCTACGACCCACCCGAGCTCGCCGACAAGTGGCCGACGTTCCTACCAGCCGGTCGCATGGGACAACCCGTCGATCAGGCCCGGGTGCTGCTGTTCCTCGCCAGCGAGTTGTCGGACTTCCTCGCCGGCCACACGATCCCCACCGATGGCGGGACCAACGCGGCCGGCGGATGGTTTCCGTCGAAACGTCGGAAGGGGCGCTCGTGGACCAACCGCCCGTTCGATCCATGAGCAACGAACGGATCGCTGCGGAGCTCGAGATCCGCAACGTGCTCGCGCGGCTCGCCCATCTCGCCGACCTTGGCGACACCGACGGCTATCTGCAACTCCTCACCGACGACGTCGTGTGGGCGATGCCGCCGAATCCGGCGAACGGCCTGCCCGCGTCCGAGCGGCGAGGGCACGACGAGATCGGGGCGGGACAACGGGACCGCATCGCATCGGGTCTGCAGGGACCAGGCTCGAACACCAAACACGTGGTGACCACGAGTTGGGTGGATGTGCAAGGCGACGACGTCGCCATCGCGCACTCGTACTTCCATTTCTGGGCAGACACCGCCACGACGCCGAAGCTGCAGAACATGGGCACCTACGCGGACGAATTTCGTCGCACCGGGACGGGCTGGCAGCTCGCTCGGCGCTCGATCTCGTTCGGCTGACAGCTAGAGGAGTTCGAACACCAGCGCCGAGCCCATGCCGCCGCCCGCGCACATCGACACGCAGCCGACCGATTGACCGCGTCGCCGCAGCTCGTGGAGCATCGTCACCACCATGCGGGTCCCGGTACACGCGATCGGGTGGCCGAGGCCGCACCCACTGCCGTTGACGTTCACGATGGCGTGGTCGATACCGAGCTGACGGCTGGCGGCCACCGCCACCGCACAGAACGCCTCGTTGATCTCGAACAGGTCGACGTCGTCGATCTTCATCCCAGCCCGCTCCAGAGCCTTCGGGATCGCGAGGATGGGGGTCAGCCCCGTGCGTGCCGGATTGTCGCCGACTGACGCCCACGAAACGATGCGAGCGAGCGGCGTGAGCCCGTTCGCCGACGCGTAGTCATCGGCCACGACGACGATGGCGGCGGCGCCGTCGTTGAGACCCGACGCATTTCCAGCGGTGACCGTCGCTCCATCGATCTCGGGGTGCAGTGCCGGCAACGACGCGAGCCGTTCGAGCGTGGTGTCTGCTCGCGGGTGCTCGTCGGTCGCGAACGAACCGACGGGCACGATCTCCTCTTCGAACCAACCGCTGGCGATGCTCGCCGCAGCGCGTTGGTGCGAGTGGAACGCCCACTCGTCCACCGACTCCCGCGTCAGCCCAGCGGCGCGCGCAGTGTTCTCCCCGACCGTGATCGACATGTCGTACAACGGCGCGTCGGGTGTCTCCGGATGGCTCGGTGACATCCACGGCTGATAATCGTGCGCCGATCCGGGAATCGACTTGAGCGTCCTCGGCATCGAGCTCAGGCTCTCGGTGCCACCGGCCACGACGACACGGTCCATCCCGGCCCGGATGCTGCCTGCGGCGATCTGGACGGCGCTCAAACCGGCCGCGCAATGACGATTGTCGGCGAGACCGGGTACATGCGGCAACCCGAGGCGGAGTGCAACGTGGCGCGCGATCACGCCGCCGCCCTGGAGCGACTCGGCGATGACGATGTCGTCGAAGTCCGCCAGTGGGATGCCGGATCGGTTGATCGCATCGCCCACCGCCACCTGGGCGAGCTCGAAGGCGTCGACGTCGACGAGCGAGCCCTTGTGGGCTCGGCCGATGGGTGTGCGCGCCCCCGCAACGATCACTGCATCTGTCACGTGTTCCTCATTTCACACTTGGTCCAGGGGTTTCCGGTCTTCGACTTGGGGCTGGCGTCCGGTACGCAGCGGCGCCAGTGGTGCGTCGATCATCAATGTTCGGCGGAACTGCGCCTCGAGATCGATGAGCTGGCTGCGCCACGACGCCATTGCGCCACTCGCCGTCCAGGAGCGTTCATAGTCGACCCAGGTTGCCCAGTCCGGGAACGTCCAGATGGCGATGCACTCACGGTCATCAGCCATCGCCACTCGGAACCCGCCGAGGAGACCAACGCCCAGCTTCTCGGCCGCGGGCCGGCCCACCGCATCGATCGCGTCGAGCAACTCCGGACTGCGTCCCGGCGCGACCGACAGCAGCTCGTGCGCGTAGAACGCGCTCCCCGCTCCGCCCGCGACCAACTCGTCGATGGCGGGTGCCCATGGAGCAGGTTCGAGGATCCGATCGAACCCGCCGTGGCGCAGCGTCGACGCGACGGCCCACCACTCCGCCAAGGAGGGATCCTGCATCGACGAATGAGACAGTTCGTGATCGAAGTTCGCCGCAAGTCCCTCCCAGCCGTCGAGCTCCCACATGTTCACGACCTCGGGCCACCGGCCGGTCGAACCAACCGTGCCCCAGACCCCGTAACAAAGCTGACTGCGCTCGTCGCGGGCGATCGGGCACCAATTGGCAGTCATGTGGTGCATGTACTTGGAGCGGTTTTGCCCGATGATGTCGATCAGTTCGTGGATGTAGACCTTCGAGTTCGTCATCGCACGTTCGCGAGCAAGGTCGCGGTCATCACTTTCCCGATCTCGTTGCGAGGCAATGCATCGACGACTTCGATGCGGACCGGCACCTTGTAGGGCGCAAGGTGTTCGCGACACAGGGCGGTCAGCTCGTCGAGATCGATGGCTTCGACTGCGGGCACGATGAACGCCCAGGGCACCTCGCCGAGCCGATCGTCCGGCGCGCCCGCGACGGCCGCATCCGCGACGGCGGGCGACAGGCGCAGCACTTCGGCGACCTCCTCAGGAAAGACCTTGAGCCCGCCGCGATTGATCATGTCCGAGACACGACCCTCGATCCACACAAAGCCGTCGTCGTCGATTCGCCCGATGTCGCCAGTACGGAACCAACCATCCGCGGTGAGCCGGTCGGACAGGTCGGTGCCATTCGCGTAGCCCGCACCCAACGCGGGCGTCCGCACCTGCAGCTCACCCGTGTCGTCGACACGAACGGCGACATCCTTGTGCGGACGCCCGACCGCTCCGAGCTTGGTCTCCCCGAATTCCTTCGTGTCAGCTCCGCTCCACCCGACGATCTCGCCGCCGATCTCCGTTTGACCGTAGCCATTGAGCACCGCGATGCCGAAGCGCTGCTTGAACCGCCGGGCCTGCAGCGGCGAGAGCGGCGCGCTGATGCTGCGCACGTACTTCAACGGCGACAGGTCGTCCACATCCGTGTCGTCGCTCAGCATCGTCATCGCTGCGGGCGGTAGGACCGTTGATCGGATACCGAACCGGCGGACCAACTCCGCGAACGAAGCAGTCTCGAACTGCTCCATGATCACGATGGGCGCGCCCACCCGGAACGCGAACAGCACTTGGTAGATGCCGGCCCACAACGACAGCGACACGGGGATGAGGTTTGGCATCGGCGGCTTCGTCGACGGTTTGGTGCGCAGGGTGCTGATGACACCGTCGAGTAGCGTGAGCACACCGGAGTGGCGCAACAACACCGGCTTCGGCGCTCCGGTGGTGCCCGACGTGAACTGGATCAGGGCGATGTCGCGCTCGTGTGGCCCTTGGACGCTGCGGTGAATCCGAGCGACCTCGGTCGCCGTGAGGCGCGGGTTGATGGGCACGTACACGCCGCCCGCTCTCCAAACGCCGAACATCGTGGCCACGAGATCGATGCCGTTCGGCAGCTGCACCTCGACCGGTTGGCAGGGAGCGACGTCGAGCCCACGTGCAACAGCGTCCGCGCGCGCAATGAGCTCGGATCGGGTGACGACCTCGTCGCCGGTATACACCGCGATGTCATCACCTGCCACGAGCAGATCTGCGAGCGACGTCACTCCGGTGGCTGCCACTTTGCGTCGCGCTTCTCCGCGAACGCCGCCGGTCCCTCGGTCTGGTCGGGGTGGCCCCACATCGACACGAGCTCCTTGGCCCCGTTGCGGCACGCGTCGGTGAGTCCCATCTCCAAGGCCGCCCAGAGCGCTCGCTTGGTCGCGCGCATGGCGGCGGGCGAGTTCTTGGCGATCTTCTCGGCGAGGGCTTGGGCCTCGTCGCGCAACGACTCGGGTGGGTCGACGATCTGGCTGATCATTCCGAGCTCGTAGGCCCGCTGCGCGCTCAAACGCTCGTGGCGTCCGACCAGAGCCATGCGCATCACCGCCTCAACGGGCATCTTGCGCATGAGGCCAATCGCTTCGATCGAAACGACTTGACCGATCGACACGTGCGGGTCGAAGAACTGTGCATCGGATGCGGCGATGACGATGTCGGCGTCGGCCACCCAGTGGAAGCCACCGCCGGCGCAGTATCCGTTCACCGCGGTGATCACGGGCTTCCACACCTGCTGATGCCAGGACGTGAAGTGGAGGTCGAAGTCTTCGAGCGACTCGCGGTAGCGCTCCATGCCGACGCCGTCCTGGGCGATCTCCACGACATCGACGCCGGTCTGGAAGGCTCGCCCCTCCCCTGTGTGCACGATGACCCTCACGTCGGGGTCGGCGTCGAGCTCCTTCCACGCAACCGCGAACTCGTCGCGCATCTGCGCCGACATCGCGTTCAACTGTTCGGGGCGGTTGTTGATGAGCCAGCCGACGGGTCCGCGGCGCTCCACGATCAAGCAGTCGAACGCGCTGTAGTTCACGAGCGGGGCACCTCACGCCACGGCGCGCCGTACCACGGGTCGGGCTCGCGCGGCAACCCCAGCACGCGCTCACCCACGATGTTCTTGTTCACCTCGGTGGTACCGCCTTCGATCGTGTTGGCTCGACTGCGCAGCATTCCCTTGATCTCGAATGGGAGCGAGGCGCCGTAGTCGAGGGTGTCGCTCTCCCATGCCATCGCGTGGGTGCCGAGGAGTTGCGTGGCCAGTAACTGGATGCGTTGGTTGAGGCCACCCTGGTGCACCTTGCCGATCGAGCTCTCGGGGCCGGGCGAGCGCCCCGCCTTCACCTGCGCCCGCACGCGCTGGTTGGTCCAGTCACGGATGCGTTCCTCGCTGAGCAGCCGCATCAACTCCTGACGAATGATCGGGTCGCGGTTCTTCGCCGTCCGCGCGACGTCGACGAGCCGGTCGACACCCGAGCCGCCGATGCGGTCGACGCCTCCCGAACCCGCGCCGGAGACCATCTGCCGCTCACCTGAGAGGGTCGCGTTGGCCACCCTCCACCCGTCGCCGACGTCGCCGACGCGTTGGTCGTCGGGCACGCGCGCACCGTCGAGGAACACCTCGTTGAAGTCGACCTCGCCCCCGATGTGGCGCAGCGGTCTGATTTCGACGCCCGGTTGATGCAGGTCGAGCAAGAAGTACGTGAGACCGGCGCGCTTCTGCACATCAGGATCGGTGCGCGCGAGCAGCACGGCGTAGTCGGACAGATGGGCCCAGGTCGTCCACACCTTCTGCCCGGTGACGACCCACCCGTCCCCGTTGCGCACTGCCCGGGTCGCGAGCGACGCCAGATCGGAGCCCGCGCCGGGCTCGCTGAACAGCTGACACCACACCTCTTCGTTGCGCACGATCGGTGGGAGGTAGCGGCGGCGCTGGTCCTCGGTTCCACACGCGAACAGCGCGGGCGCCGCCAGGTTGAGGCCGAGCGGGTTGAGCCGGCCGAGGTTGTAGCGCCGAAGCTCGCCATCGACGGCGCGGGCGGTCGCTGGTAAAAGGTCGAGGCCGCCGTACGCGATCGGCCAGGTCGGCACGACGAGCCCGGATCGTCCGAACACCGGATACCAGTCCTCATAGTCGCGACGGGTGCGTACCTCGCGGATCGCCGCAGCCCCACCGCGGTCGGCCGCGTCGCGCCAGGACACGGGCACGTGCTCTACGACCCACGCTCTGACGGCGTCGACGACCGCGTCGCTCTTCGTGTCGGGGCCGATGTCGAGCAGTCCGTCGCCCATCGTCATCGGCCTTCGAACCTGGGCGGCCGCTTCTCGACGAACGCCGCCATCCCCTCGCGGAAGTCCTGGCTGCGCGACGACAGCTCCAAGGCGAAGGCCTCGTTGCGCAGGTGATCGTCGAGTGATGCGCTCGCGCCCGCGTGCACCATCCACTTCGTGAGCCCGAGTGCGACCGTGGGACCCGTGGCGAGCTGTTGCACGATGGCATCCACGGCGGCGTCGAGCTCTGAAGCCGGAACCGCTTGGTGCACCAAGCCCCACTCAGCCGCTTCTTTGCCGGTGACGGCTCGACCGAGCAGCAGCATCTCGCGCGCCCGCGCGGTTCCGATCAGGCGCGGGAGGAGCCACGTGCCGCCGCTGTCGGGGGTGAAGCCCCGCTCGATGAAGGGCTCCCACAGCTTGGCGTCGTCGGCGGCCACGGTGAAGTCGGAGGCCGCGACGAGATGGAGCCCGATCCCCGCGGCCCAGCCGCGTACCGCGCACACGACGGGAACCTGCACGGTGGCGAGCAACGGGATGAGGCGGTGCGACTGCGACGGCAGCCGCCGCTGGATGCTGCCGATGCGCGGTTTCGCGTCAGCAGCGTTTCCCTTGTTACGGCCAACGATGTCGAAGCCGGAGCAGAAGTGGTCGCCCTCGGCGGTGAACAAGATCACCCTCACGGCCTCGTCGCGACCGGCGGCGTCGACCGCGTCGAGAATCGCCGCGATCATGTCGTCGTCCAGCGCGTTGCGCTTCTTCGGCTTGTCCAAGTGGATGCGAAGGACACCCGCCTGCTGCTCGATGCGCAGGTGGTCGGTCACGTCCGCTCGAATCGGTCGGCGATCGCGTCGAGCGCACCTTGCAGATCCGTGGCTTCGCCCGGTGGATCGGGCAGGCGCACCGGCCCGCGCTCGCGGCTCGGCAGCAGAATCGTCGCGTGTCCGGGCGTCGTGAGCTCACCCCGCTGATTGTTGGCCTCTAGCTCGATGTCGACGGCCGGGTGATCATCGTCGGCGAGGTAGGCACGCGTGACCACGCCTTTGAGCCACTGCGTGTCGCCGACGTAGTTGAACTTGCGGAACTCGCAGTCGAGCTTCCAGAGCCACGCGTCATCACCCATCCAGTCGGTGCACAGATGGATGAGCCACGTCTCGCGCATGCGTCCGTAGTCGAACGTGGTCGGGTTGCCCGATCGGCGCGCGAACTCGGGGTCCCAGTGCACCCGCTGCATCACGTCGGGCACGTTCAGGTCGTCGCGATGGAAGAAGCGAGGAATGCGAGCGCGGTTCTGCGCCCCGAGGCGCAGTGGCTGCACGCCGTACAGGCCCATGCCCATCCCGACGTGCCAGCAGATCATGTCGGTGACCGTGAGTGGGCCCTTCACCATCGGCCCGATCTCGTCGCCTTCGTGGACGTCCTCGAACCAGCGAGGCTCGGCCCCACGAGGAGACTCGGATGCGTACTGCGCGTCGATGCGCGCAATGTCGTCGTCGGCGTAGCGGTCGATGGTGATGGCGTCGTACTTCTTCTTCTCGCGGGCCTTGCTGCGCTCGGTGCGGATCATCAGGCGGTATTGACCGGCCAACAACGTGCCGACTTCGTCACGGAAGACCTGAGCCGTCCATTCATGCACCGCCCGCTCGGCGAACTCGCTCGGCTTGTCGAGCACGCCGACGAGGGCGTTGCGCCGGAACACCCGCTGATCGGGCACCAGCGGCGCCCACCATTCGCGGGCGCTCGCGGAATAGAAGGCGTGCACGCCCCGCAGCGGATCGCCCTTCATCAGGTCGCGCTTGTCGGCCTCGACCTCGGTGACCTCGTCCTCACCGATCAAGGTGTCACCGCCGACGAGCGGAGGCGGCGCGATCGGCCCGTCCCAGCGGGTCTTCACTCCGTACGACGGGTCACACCAGAGCGGGTTGTCATCGCCGTACGCCACCGCGACATGGCGGAAGGCGTCGGTACCCGGCCGGAAGTAGTGCGGCGGCATCGGATGCGGCTCGGCAATGCCGATGCGAGCGCGCAACTGAGCAATCGCCTCATCGCTGATCACCGAGCTTGTTGCCAGAGACTCATATCCTGCCGCGCCGACCGCTCCCGCGTCACACCCTCGGCCGGTGCGTTGATGACTGCTCATGCTGCGAGTGTGGGTGGTGGTCGTTCGAGGAGCCTGGTGCCGTCGGGGCGGGTGACGATGAACCCGACGCTGGGGTCGCGCACGATGTTGATGATCCTCTTGTGCACCTGTTTGTGGTGGCGTTTGCACAACAACACCAAGTTGCCCATGTTGGTCGGCCTGGCGGGCCAGGAGATGACGTGATGGGCTTGGCACCAGCGGGCTTTGCGGCGGCAGCCGGGGACAACGCAACGCCGGTCGCGGGCGATGAGCGCTCGCCGCTGCGCGGGTGATGGCGAGTACACGAGCGACCCGCTGTCGAGGGTCAACGAGCGCCCGGCCAGCACAACGCGGGCCAGGGTGCAGTCGCACAACCATTCACTCAGCAGCTCTTGGGACACGCGGGTGCCGTCTTCAAGCTCTGCGAGGCCGGACGGATCGCCGTTGAGTGCGGGGACATCCACGACGACGATGAACTGAGGCATCCGCGGCCGGCGAGTCGATGACTGCGAGGGCTGGTCTTCGTCGGGGCCGTCATCGCGGTCGCCGGCGGCGCTGCTGCGCCGGGCGATCTCGACCAGTGCGGCGGCTTTACGTTGCGCGACCGTGCGGAACTTGTCCGGGTCAGTGAGACGGGCGGCTTGGTCTTGGTGCCAAAGCTCGTCGTAGACCGCTTCGAGCTCGGCGAGAACCTCGACCGAGTCTTCGAGATCGAGTTCTGCGTCCAATCGGGTGCGGCCATCCAACAGCGGCGAGGCGTGAAGCTCGCTGGGTCGCTCGCCGCCCGGGTCGGGCCCGTCGGGGTCGTTGACCAGCAACCATTCCGACACCGTGTGGGCCAACTCGTCGGCCTCGACGCCGATGGCGGCGGCGACCAACCTGGCTTCGTCGCGGGCGAAGGCGGACTCGGTGCGGGGCGTCAGACACCGGCGCAACACTTGGGCGTGGGACTCGGTCACCAGCCCCGCTGCCATCGCGTCGGCCACCAACGGCATACGCCGCAACCGCTTGGCCAACCGCACCCGTCCCCCAGCGCGGTCGCGGCCCACGCCGGTGTGATGCGCCAGCCACGATGGCGTGTTCACCGCACCGTCCAACAAGAAACAACCGCGGGCGTCGAACTCCGCGATCAACGCGGCTTCGGCGGCATCCAACTGCGATCGCAACCGACCGCACTCCAACAATCCGGCGCGCAGTTCGCCGTCGTCGAGCGCGCGCGGATCTTCGCTCCGCAGCGCCTCAATCGACTCGGCAAAGACAACAGCCATCTCGAACCTTCAGATCGCAGTAGCGAGGAAGGGAGCAGCCGCTCCGAGCATCCACCGACCGGTGGACGTAGAGACATCGTACACCAGTTCGATACCGCGCGCAACTAATTTCGGCGCTCTTTTTCGGTCCGGCCGCTGCGCCACCTCTCGAGCACTGTGTCGATGTCCAGCGCGGCGATGCTCGTGGGTGGTCCGCTGATGGTGTGTGAGTTCACGTAGCGGATCCGTTCGTTGATTGCAGACACCAGGCCGCAGACCTCCTCTTCCGTCGCGGCCGACGCGACCCGCTCGAGGGCCTCGTCGACCTCGCGACGGATCGAGAGCGCGGGCGGCGAGACCGACACCTTTTCGCGGCGGAGCTTGGCCCGGACCCACCACATCTCGTCGCGCGGCCGGTCGATGTCCGGAAGGGGTTGCCCGTGTCCCGGCAAGTCGTCGAACTCGCCGTTTTCCTGGGCTTCGCGGATCTGCTTGTCGACCCACGACTCCCAACTGACGCCGGGCGGCTTCCGCTCGCTCACCATCGACTTTGTAGTCGGTGCCCCCGGCGGGAATCGAACCCGCACTGAGCCCCTTTTAAGGGGGCGTCCTCTGCCGATTGGGATACGGGGGCGTCCCAACGGTAGGTCGTCAGCCGGCGACCTCGACCGCCTGGACGAGCAGCCGCTCCATCCCGACGCGGTCGGTGACGTCGATGCACTCGCCGAGGAGGCGTGTGGCTGCTCGAGGTCGGCCTTCGTGCCTCGTTGTCGTAGCGCCCGCTAGGCGGCGGCGGTCTCGTCACCTCCGACCGCGCGCCAGAGCTTCGAACGCGCTCGATCCGCGGCGGCGCCCGAGAGCCCGTTGGCCACCAGCACGCCCTCGACCATGTCGGCCATCACCGCGGCCCAGGGCCGGCCCCGCACCACCACGGCGATCGTGGCCCCGCCATCGGAGCGCCGCCGGACCGACCGGTCGACCCCGGTGAGCCGCGGTGGGCTGCGAAACCCGGGCATGCGCAACCCGTTGCGCCGTGCCTCGAGGCCGAGCGCTCGCACGGCTTCGGCAAAGCGGACGACCGGCGACTCCATCGAGGACATCATCTCCACCCCGTGTGACAGTCTCCCGCCGTGAGCGAACCCACCGAAGTCGTGCAGAAATTCTGGGCCGCGCTGTACGCGCGCGACTGGGACGGCATCAAGTCGTTCTTCACCGACGACTCCGTGTACTACGACGTGCCGACCGGGGGGCTCTCCGCCGCAATGGGAGCCGACCGCATCGAAGCCCGGCTGCGCCTCGGCATCGAACCCCTGTCGGACTACCGCCATCACCTGCGCAACACGGCGACGGAGGGAGACGTGGTGTTCACCGAGCACCAGGAGGACTGGTACTTCCACACCGGTGAGGTGGTGAAGCTGCCGTTCGTGTCGGTGCAGCACGTGACCGACGGGCGCATCACGTTGTGGAAGGACTACTGGGACTACAGCACGTTGATGAACGGCGCGCCGCCGTGGTGGCACGAGCGCCTGGCCAACGCCGACCTCTGGTGGGTCAGCGAGGTTCCGCCACTCGCGTAGCGGTGGCTACCAGTCGTCGCGCGACGCGAGATGGGCCTGGCCGACGTCGCACGTGGACAGGACCGGGCACCAGCGGCACATCGGTCCGATCTTGCGCACGGGTTCGGCTCCGCCTGCGCGGAGCTCGACCCACCGACGCACGGCCGCGACGGCCCGCTCGGCTGCAGAAGCGAGCATCGGCGCGGTGACATCCTCGGGCACGAGGCGAGCGCTCTCGAGGTAGTGACTGGCAACCCTGCGGGGCGGTACGCCGCGGACGACCGCTTCGATGAGCGCGTAGAAACGGAGGTCGTCGAGATGCACCGGGCTGAAGCCGCCGGTCTTGAGATCGACGAGCACTTTGCCCGCCCGCATGCCCTCGGCCACGCCAAGCGTCAGGTCGACCTTGCCGGCCAGGGTGATGCGGCCGTCGAACAGCTCGACGCGGACCTTGCTCTCGCTGCGAGGCCGGAACTTGGGCTCGAGCGGCGGCCACGACTCGAGGAACGCGCACACGTCGTTGATCGCGGAACCGCGTAGGTCGGCCCGTTCGAACTCGCTGAGCGCCTGCAGCCAGTCGGCCAAGCCGTTGGTTTCGCCCTCCGTGAGGATCGCGAGCGCATGCTCGACGAGCTGCGCGGGCACAGCCTCGCCCGGCACGTTCATCGACAGCTCGATCGCGCGGTGCGCGACCGTGCCCCGAGCCCGCGGGACCGTCCAGCCGTCGAAACCGATCTCCTCGTCGGCGAGGAAGCGAACCTCGCACCCCAGGATCGAGCCGACCTTGTGCTTGCTCACCCAGAGCTGGTCGATGCCGAGCGTGTCGAGCACCGGCACGAGGGGCTCGAGACCGTCTTCGAGGTGCGAACGCAGCTGCGCGCCCAGGTCCTCCTCGAAAATCGGCCGGTCGCGGGGCGCGCACGCCAGTGCATCGAGCACCTGCTGCTGCGCAGGATTGAGGACAGGTTGCGCCAACGCCATCGCACCACGCTACGCAGGGGCTGTGACAGCGACGAGGGACCCCGGGCGCCTCTAGGCTCGCCGTCCGTGCCGTCCTCCCCGCGAAAGACGCAGGTGAAGACCTCCACCCGCGCGCTGGTGCCGGTGCCGCGGACGGCCGAGGATGAAGTGCTCCCCGACCCGCGCGAGAGCGACGTCGACGAGTGGGGTCGCTCAGAGCACATGCGCGAGATCGCCCGCAAGGCGTTCGATCCGATGTACCGCCGCTGGTTCCGCGCCGAGTGGGAGGGACTCGAGAAGATCCCGACCGACGGCGGCGCGCTGCTCGTGTCCAATCACGCGGCCGCCATCCCGTCCGACGCGCCGGTGATCATGCACGGCATCGAGACCGAGCTCGGCCGGCCGGTCTACGGGCTCGCTGAGTACATCTTCCGAGAGATGCCGATCGTCGGCACGATGTGGTCGCGTGTGGGGGGCGTCACCGCCCAGCCCGACAACGCGTACCGGTTGCTCCGAGAGCAGAAGCAACTCGTGCTGGTGTTCCCGGAAGGCACGAAGGGAACCTCGAAGAACTACAACGAGCGCTACCGCCTGCGCCGGTTCGGTCGCGGCGGGTTCGTCGAGATCGCCATGCGAGCCGGGGTGCCGATCGTGCCGATCGCGGTCATGGGCGCGGAAGAGTCCATGCCGACGCTGTTCAAGCTCCCGCAAGTGGCCAAAGCCCTCGGCATGCCGTACGTGCCCATCACGGCGAACATGCTCGTGTTCGGTCCGCTGCTCGGGTCCGTCCTGTACTTCCCGGCGAAGTTCAAGCTCAAAGTGCTCGATCCGATCTCGTTCGACGTCGCGCCCAACCAAGCGCGGTACTCACGTAGCAAGGTGATGGACGAGTCGGAATCGATCCGGGAAAAGATCCAGGAAGCGCTGTACGAGATGCTGCGCGAGCGCCGGTCGGTCTGGTTCGGCTGATGGGACGGCGCGTACTCGTCACTGGGCTCGGGACGTTTTGGGGAGGTCGGGTCGCGCAGGCGCTCGAGCGCGAGCCGGACGTGGAGGTGATCGTCGGTCTCGACCGCGAGGAGCCGTCAATAGAACTCGAGCGCACCGAGTACGTGCGCAGCGACGAGAACTATTCGATCCTGTCGCGGATCGTGAAAGCCACCAAGGTGGACACGATCGTGCACACGTTCCTCGTCGTGGACTCGACGACGATGTCGACGCGCACGATGCACGAGATCAACGTCATCGGCACGATGAATCTGTTCGCGGCGGCATCGGCGCCCGGCAGCACGGTTCGCAACGTCGTCGTGAAGTCGTCGACGCTCGTGTACGGCTCGGCGGGCCAGGATCCGACGTGGTTCTCGGAGGAGACGCCCCGCACGTCGCCGCCGCGCACACCGGTCGAGCACAGCCTCCTGGCCGTCGAGGGCTATGTGCGCGACTTCGCCGAGGACAACCCACACGTCAACGTCACGCTGCTGCGCTTCTCCAACGTGCTCGGCCCGGACATCATCACGTCCGCGTCGAAGGCGCTCGAACTCCCACTCGTGCCGTCGCTCTTCGGCTTCGACCCCCGGTTGCAGTTCGTGCACGAGGACGACGTCGTGCGGTCGATGATGTTCGTGCTCGACAACGAGGTGCCGGGTATCTACAACGTGGCCGGCGACGGGCTGCTGCCATGGAGCGAGGTCGCCAAGATCTGCGGGAAGCGCACCGTGCCACTTCCCCCATTCGGGATGAGTCTCGCCATCGCGCCCCTGCGCCGCGTTGGCGTGGAGATGCCGCCGGAGCTGCTCGCGCTGCTGAAGTACGGCCGTGGCGTCGACAACCGCCGCTTCAAGCGCGCCGGGTTCAAGTACCACTACACCACGGCCGGCACGGTCAAGGCGTTCGTCGAGGCGGCCCGGTTGCGGCGCACCGTGGGCGACCATGCGCCCGCGTATCACTACGAGCGCGACGTCGAGAACTTCTTCCGCCACTCACCCGCTGTCGTGAGGGACGTCGACGCATGACCATGGTTCGATGTGCCATCGAGGATGGCGTTGCGATCGTCACCCTCGACGATCCCGAGCGGCGCAACGCACTGAACCTCGAGATGGTCGACGAGATCGTCGCCACGATGGATCGGATCGAAGCCGACGAGAGTGTCGGCGCGGTGGTGGTCACGGGCGCACCGCCGGCGTTTTGTGCGGGAGCCGACCTCTCTCACCTCGGTTCGTCACAGCGCGAGGGACTCAACAGCGTGTACGAGGGCTTCCTGCGGATCGGCCGTTCCCCGCTGCCGACGATTGCCGCAGTCAATGGTGCCGCCGTAGGCGCGGGGATGAACCTGGCGCTCGTGTGCGACGTGCGCATCGCGGCTCGGAGGGCCAAGTTCGACACACGCTTCATGCAACTCGGCCTCCATCCCGGCGGCGGCCACACGTGGATGTTCCGCCGCATCGCCGGGCCGCAAGCGGTGTTCGCCACCGTGGTGTTCGGCGAGATCCTCAACGGTGAAGAAGCCGAGCGCGTCGGGCTCGTGTGGAAATGCGTCGACGACGATCAGCTGCTTGATGTGGCCCGCGAGATGGCCGGTCGAGCCGCCGCCGCTCCGCGAGAGCTGGTGATGAAGACGAAGGCGTCCATCCAGGACATGGCCGACATCGACGATCACCCGGCCGCAGTGGCCCGCGAGCTCGAGCCCCAACTCTGGTCGGTGAAGCAACCCGCGTTCCGCGAGCGCCTCGCCGCGATGCAGGCCAAAATCACGAAGAAGTAGCGGCAAATCCCACTCAGACGTACACAAATCTGTGTACGTCTGAGTGGGAATTCGCTCAGGCGTAGACGTTGACGGTGGGGTCGAGACCCAGCGTGCTCGAATCTTTGCGGCCGCAGGCGACCAGCACGAAGTCGATCGGGTCGCCTTCGACGCGCTGACCTCCGCCGCCGGACACCGGGAACTCCTCGAGGCCCTTGACCGCGATCGTGGCCGGGCCCCATTCCCTGTGCGACAGCAGATCTGCAAGGTGTGAGACGGACGCGCGCACGCCCGGGCCCGGCTCGGACGTGCGGCCGAGCGCGGCGCGAATGTCGTCCCCGTGCACCCACGCGTCGAACCACAGACCCTCGACACCCTCGCCGAGTGTTCCCGGAATGTCGAGGGGCGGAGGCCCACTCCATGCGGCGTCGTCGAAGCTGCCCAAGATGTCGGCGCCGACCTTGGAAGCCTCGGCCAGCTCGTCCGCCAACTCGTCGGGCGTCTTGCTCCGACGCTCATCGACTTGGCGTTGCGTGACCTCCGGCGTTCCGAGCCCTTCGAAGCGGCCGTTCACGATGTCGGACAGCTGGCCGGTCACATGACTCGCGACGTCTTGCGCGGTCCACCCCTCGCATCGGGTCGGCGTGCGCCAGTCGTCGGCGCTCACCGATCGGATCAGCTCCTCGAATCGGCTGAGCTCGTCGGTGAAACCGGCGACGACCTCTTCACGCGGCAACGTCATGGGTCCCCCTCGTAGTTACGTGCGGTGAGCATGTATCTTCACCACGACAACGGCGCGCCGTCAACGTGGCATCAGTCACGAGGTGAGCAACCGCTCGAGCACGAGCTCAACCGTTTGCCCAACTTCGGCCCGAGCTGCCTTCGGCTTCGGCGCGTGCGCGACGAGCATCGCAGCTTCGTTCAACGCGCCCAGCAGCAGATGGGCCAGCGGCTCGACCGCGACCGGAGACATCTGCCCGCTGTCGACAACAGCCTGCAGCGCGTGCGTGACCAAGCTGAGGCCGTGTTGCGCGTCGATCTCTCGCCATTGGTCCCATCCGAGGACGACCGGAGCCTCGATCAGCACGACCCGCCGCACCGCAGGATCGAGACACGCGTCGAGGAACGCCATGCACCCGAGCCGAAGCTGCTCGGCCGCATCGTCACTTCGCGCCGCCGCGATCATGACCTGCTCGCCCAGCTCCCCTTCGAGCTCCTCGACCACCCCGCGGAACAACTTCTCCTTGCTCCCGAAGTGGTGGTACAGCGCGCCCCGTGACACCCCCGCCAGCTCGGCGATCTGCTCGCGTCCCGTGGCTGCGAATCCGTGCTCCGCGAACAAGCGTCGAGCGGCCGTCAACAACGCCGCTCGCGTCGTACGCGAGCGCTCTTCCTGCGTGCGCCGGGGGGGACTCACCCGACCCAGTCGCGCAACCACGCCTCGCCGCGCGCTTCCCACTCCTCGATGGTGAGCCCGTAGCGCACGTGGTCTTCCCACACTCCGTTGATCTCGAGGTATCGGATCGCGATGCCTTCGTCACGGATGCCGAGCTTCTCGACCACACGCCGGCTCGCGCTGTTGCGGGGAATGATCGAGATCTGGATGCGATGGAGGTGCAACTCGTCGAACGCGAACTGCGCGAGCACGATCAGCGACTCGGGCATGTACCCGTTTCCCGCGTGCTTCTCGTCGATCCAGTACCCCACATATGCGCTCTGGAACGGGCCGCGCTGTACGGCGGTGAGGTTGATCTCTCCGGCGAAGTCTCCAGTCACGAAGATTCCGAATCCGTAGCCGGTACCGAGTTGACGCTCGCGCTGGCGAGCGCTGCACCGGACGGCGAACGCGTCGCGATCCTCGACGACGTCGGGGTGACCAGACACCCGTTGCGCTTCCCACTTCGTCAACCAGTCGGCGTTGCGCCGCCGCACCTCCTGCCACGAGCCAAAGTCAGACGCGACCAAAGGCCGAAGCAGCACTCGGCGGCCGAACAGGGACGTCATACGGGCACGACACCTCGCAGCGCGCCCAGGAGCAACGCGACGTTACGCGGTCGCGCCGTGTGACCCATGCAACCGATGCGCCACATCTGGCCCGCGTACTTGCCGAGTCCGCCACCGACCTCGATCCCGTAACGGTCGAGTAGATGACGTCGCAGCTCGGCCTCGTCGTCGATCGAACTCGGCACCCATGCGGTGGTGAGCTCGGGTAGCCGGTGACCTTCCTCGGCGAACAGCTTGAAGCCCAACAGCTCGAGGCCCTCGTGCAACATCTGGCCGCATTCGGCATGACGCGCCCAGCTCGCTTCAAGGCCCTCGTCCAGCAACGCGCCGAGACCGGCGTGCAGCGCGGCAATCATCGCGGTGGGCGCGGTGTGGTGGTACTTGCGCCCTGACCCCGAGACGGCGTAGTCGGCGATCATGCGCAGATCGAGGTACCAGCTCTGGCTACGTTCGACGAACCGCTCGCGCGCCCTGGTGTTGACCGTCAGGGGCGCCAAGCCGGGAGGAACACCCAGACACTTCTGCGTGCCGCTGTACGCGATGTCGATGCCCCACTTGTCGATCTCCACGGGGATGCCGCCGAGCGAGGTGACGCAATCAACCAGCAGCAGGGCGTCGCCCTTGGTGGCGCCGAGCGGCTCCACGTCGTTGCGGACACCGGTCGACGTTTCGGCGTGCACGACCGCGATGATCTTCGGCGCCTTGTGGGCATCGACGAGGCGCTGAGGATCGATCGCCGTTCCCCACTCAGCCTCGACTCGAACAACCTCTGCTCCGCAGCGAGCCGCGACGTCGCACATGCGCTCGCCGAACACGCCGTTCACGCCGACCACCACGACGTCTCCCGGCGCGACGAAGTTGACGAACGCCGCTTCCATACCGGCCGATCCGGTGCCGCTGATCGGCAACGTCAGCTCGTTGTCGGTGCGGAACACCGTGCGTAGGCGATCGCACGTCTCGTCGAGCAACACCAGGAAATCCGGGTCGAGATGACCAAGCAAGGGGCGGGCGAACGCCTCGGCGACCTCGGGGTACGGATTGCTCGGGCCGGGACCCATGAGCACGCGGTCGCGATGGGGCACGGGCGGAGCCTAGGTTGACGAGCGATGACTCGCCGCGCCGCCATCGCCCTGTGCGCGTTTGCGTTCGCGGTCGTCGGCTGCAGTTCCGAAACGAAACCGACCGCGCAGACGAGTCCGCCCGGTTCTTCCGGCGCAACGACGACCCAGCCCACCACAACACCGCCGACGACTGTCCCGTTTGCTCCGGCACCGTCGCCCACCGACGCCGCGTCCACATTCGTCAACGCCTGGCGCGATGGCGATCGAGCCTTGGCGTCGACCATCGCGCGGCCAGCGGCGGTTGACGCCGTGTTCGCCGCCGGCGAGCCGGGCTCGCTGCAGGATCGCGGGTGCAACCGTCCACCGCCCAACTCCCCCGTGCTGTGCGTGTACAAGACCGCGGTCGGCGAGCTCCAAGTGCGAGTGACGCCGGAGTCAGACGGCTGGATCGTCGATCAAGCCATCATCAGTCCGGCCTAGGCAATGCATCGGCTTCTTGCGCTTCCTAACCCCTCGGGCGGTGGTCAATCAGCGCTAGAACAGCGCGTGACCGGGATGTGGCGCGTGTTCGCCGTCGACGCGTGACGCTCAGTCCAACAGGCTGAGCGCGAGACCGTCGAGGATGTCGGCCTCGGAGACGAGGCACTCGTCGAATCCCCAATGGCGGAAGATCGCCACGAGGATGCAGCAACCTCCGACGATCACGTCCGCTCGTTCGGGCTCGAGCCCTGGGTTGGCGAGACGGTCGTCGTGGGACTCCGTGGCCAGCGTGCGGAAGACGTCCTCCGCAGCGGCATGCGTCAGGTGGAAGTGGTGGATTCGCTCACGGTCGTACTCCGCCAGCCCGATCTCGACCGCAGCGACGGTGGTGATCGTGCCGGCCAGCCCCACGAAGGTGCGGGCGTCGGATGCTCCAGGAACCTCTCGGTCAACGTCGTCGAGGTAGGCATCGATGATCGACAGCGCAATGCTGAGTTCCTCGGCCGTCGGCGGATCGTGATGGAGCTCCTGCTCGGTGATCCGCACGCAGCCGATGTCGACCGACAACGCGGCTTCGGGTTCTTTGGTGCCGACGGCGAACTCCGTCGATCCGCCGCCGATGTCGACGATGAGGAAGGGGCCATCCGTCGGATCAAGATCGGCGGTTGCTCCACGGAACGAGAGGCGAGCCTCCTCGTCACCTGACAGCAACTCGGGCTCGACGCCGATGACCTCCTTTGCGACAGAGAAGAAGTCGTCGCGGTTGGCGGCGTCGCGGGCGGCCGACGTCGCCGTGATCCGCACCCGCTCGACACCCTGGTCGTCCATCGCCGTGCGGTACTCGCGGAGAACCGCCGCGGTGCGTTCGATCGCTTCGGGCGCCAGGCGCTTCGTCGCGTTGACTCCCTGACCGAGGCGAGTGATGCGCATACGGCGATCGAGGATCGCGAACCCCCGCGGATCACTCGACGGCTCAGCGATCAGCAGGCGGGTCGAGTTGGTGCCGCAATCGATCGCGGCCACCCTCATGGCCGTGCCTTCAACTGGTCATCAACCCAGCGTCCCACTGGGTCGTCGCCGCCGGCCAGGAACCAGGCGTAGTGCGCGTGAAGGCACTTCACGCCCCTTCGCGTGCCGCCCACACCGCCGCTCGGCCGCGGCCCCAGGGCGCCCTCCGGGATCGCGGCGTCGCGCTCGGCGCGGTAGCGCTCGTGTGCCGCGACCAGCTCCTCTGGGTCCACCGCGCCGTACGCGGCGCGTACGCCACCGTCGGACTCGAGGGCCGAGACGAGGCGACGCTCAGGATCGCCGACCAACCAGAACCGCGTGGCCATGGGGGTGCAATCGTCGAGGATCGGCGGGTTGCGGATCACGACCGGCGACCCATCGGGATGACGGACGACGACATCGAACGAACTCCTCGGCTCGCGTCCGAGCAAGCTGGCGACCGCGGCGCGGTCGTCCTCGCTCATCGCCGCCTCATGGGCCTTTTGCAATGAGCTCGATGCGGTTGCCGGCCGGGTCGTAGGTGAAGCCGCGACCGCCTGTTTGGAAGACGTCGTCGGCTGGCTGGAATCCTGCGCCGGCCTCTCCCAGTCGGACCCGCACGGCGGACAGGTCGTCGACCATCAACGCAAAGTGCTGATCGGGGTGCGCGCCTCCCTCGCGTTCAGACAAGTGGAGTTGCGTGCCGTCGTCCATCTGGAGCCACGCGCCATCACGTTCGTTCTCCGGCCGCGAGATCGACGTGAAGCCAAGCACGTCGCGGTAGAAAGCGGCGATCGGCGTGCTCCTGCCCGGCGGCACCGTGAGGTTCACGTGGTGGAGCCTGGTCATTTCCTGCGTCTCCGGATGAGCACACGGAGCAACCACAGGATCGCGATCACTCCCAGGACAGGAGCAGCCCGTTTCGCCAATGGCGCGCCCGCGGTGTCGAGGAGATTGATCGCCTCGGGTTCAGGCGACTGGATCTGACGAGGCGTCGAGGGCGACGCAGGCGTGACCGGTGCGTCCGTTGGGGCAGGTGCGGGCTCCGACGGTGCAGTCGCGTCGTTCCACGTCGCCGGGCCCGGCGCGGGATTCGACGAGTGTTCGGCCAGCACCTTGGTCTCGAGACATTCGACAAACTGCGAAAGGAGCTTGGCGCTCACGTCGGCCATCACTCCTCGTCCGAACTGCGCGACCTTGCCCGTGACCGTGAGATCAGTGACGACGTTGACGCGGGTGCCGTCGCCGTCAGGTGTCAGCGTCGCCGTGATCGTGGCGTTGGCGTTGCCCTGACCGCGCGTGTCGCGCCCTTC
>JBEEGD010000300.1:0-3265 GCA_041166685.1 Acidimicrobiaceae bacterium
CAGGGATGATCGGTGCGGTCACGTCACTCCTCGTTCAGCGGTAGGGGTCGTCCATCTTTTGCTCGCCCCACCACTCGTCGGGGGCGGGCTTCCATTCGGGGTCGGGCAGGATGCAGTCGACCGGGCACACGGGCGGCAGGCATTTCCCGCAGCCAGAGCACAGCTCGGGGATGATGATCACATCGATGCCGTGATTGAAAATGGCGCCGAACTGGGTCGGGCAGTGCCGGATGCACGTGTCGCAGTTGATGCAGATCGACATGTCGATGATGAACGGCGCGATCTGCCACTTCGGATTGCGCTCGTGACTCTCGAGCCGCTCTGCCCTGTTCCCTGCCGGCACAGTGCCGATCGTACTGGGCCGCATTGACCCGCCGGTCAAGCAGGTGGTCCACTTTGTCCCATGGATGACGGGCGGCGGCTGACGGTGCAAGGCCTCGAACGCAAGCAGCAGCTTCTCGACTGCGCGGCGCGGCTGTTCGCCGAACGGGGATACGCCGACACGCGGGTCATCGACATCGTGCGAGCCGCTGGAGTGGCCAAAGGCTTGTTCTACTGGTACTTCGAGAACAAAGAGCAGCTCTTCCGGGAACTGGCGGAGGAGATCCGCCTCCGGTTGCGGCGATCGCAGGGTGAGGCCATCGATCCCGAGGCGGACGCCTTGACCCGTATCCGCCAGGGCGCCGAGGCCTCGGTGCGCTTCATGGCCATCAACGCGCCGTTCTTCGCCCTGCTCGAGGTCGAGAACATCGACAAGCGGTTCGTGGACGTCTTGCGCCAGGGCACCGATGTGCACGTCGCCGACGTGGCGAACCACGTCCGTGAAGGCATCGCGTCTGGCCTCATCCGCGACGACGACCCGGTCCTCCTGGCCCGGGGTGTCGTCGGCATCGTTGGTCTCTACAGCCACTTCCATCGCACCGGGCGCAGCGATGTTCCCATCGCTGAACTCGCGACTTTTGTTGGTCGATTCGTCGTTCGCTCGCTCGCGGCCGACGACGAAATTGCGCTGGCCGCGCAGAAAGAAGAAACTCGCAGCACCCGTGCGACTTCCGCAGTCCGCCCAAGCGGCAGCGGCTAGCGTTCGGCTCCGTTCTAACGACGAGAAAAAGGGGAGATGTCCGTGCCGAGCAAGTTCCTGAGCGACGACTGGATGACAGAAGCGAAGAAGATTCGCGAAGAGTTCGCCGGCAAGGGCACCCCGCCCGCGCACGCCGTCCGCATGAACCAGATCATCACCGACGTGCCCTTTGGCGACGGCTCGATCAACGTGCACATGGACACTTCAGGTGGCGAGCTCGAGTTCGATCTGGGCCACCTCGACAACCCCGACCTCACCGTCACGCTCGATTACGAGACCGCCAAGGCGATCATCGTCGACCAGAACCCGCAGGCCGGAATGCAGGCCTTCATGGCCGGCAAGATCAAGGTGCAGGGCGACATGACCAAGTTGATGGCGATGCAGTCAGGTCCGGTCGACCCGACCGCTCAGGAAGTCTCGGCGCGCATCAAAGAAATCACGGAGTAGCTCGTCCTCCTGACGAACAACGCCGCGACCACTCCGATGCCGGCGGCGAGCGCTCCCAGCAGATAGGCGTCGTGGAACGCGGCCACGCCGCCGACCGCGCTTTCGCGCGCCACCTGCACGGCTTGCAGGGTCTGGATGCCCAGCACGATCCCCATTTGATTGACCATCTGCTGCGTCGCGCCCGCGACACCGAGGTCGTGAGGATCCACCGAGTTCGCGACGGCCGCGGCCATCGCCGGCGATGACGCACCCATGCCGACTCCGCACAAGGCCAAGGCGAGGATCACCATGAGATCCGTGCTGCCCGGAGTGAGTTGGGCGAGCGCGATCATCGATGCGGTGATGGCGACCGCGCCCGCGACGGCAGACACGCGCTCGCCGATTCGGATTGTGAGATAGCCGGCCAGCGGACCGGCGATCGCGAACGAGAGCGGGCGGGCAATCAGTAGGGCGCCCGTGTGCGTCTCGTTGTAGTGAAACTCGTTCTGCAGGAACAAGGGCGTGAGGATGAAGCCGCCCATGTAGGCGAAGTTCGTGAAGAACTGCGTCGCGATCGGGAACGAGAAATTGCGTCGACGAAGATACGCGAGGGGCAACAGCGGATGCTCCACGCGTCTCTCGATGGCAACGAATGCCAAGAACAGCGCGGCGGCCAGCGCGACGCCGCCGATGACGAGTGAGCTCGTCCAGCCGTCCTTCGGACCCCGGTTGATCGCCAGCAACAGCGACAACGCGCCGAGACCGAGGGTTGCCGCGCCCGGGATGTCGAACCGGCTGCTGCGATCGGCCGGTACCTCGGGCAGCACCGCCGCCGCGAGCAACAACGTCGCCAGCGTCAGCGGCACCTGGGCGACGAAGATCCAGCGCCAGCCGAAGGCTTGCACGACTGGGCCTCCCGCGACCACGCCGATCACCGGCGCGCCGGCGCCCACCATCGACCACCACCCCATCGCTTGCGCCCGCTGGTTGGAGGAGAACGTGCGGTTGATGATCGCGAGCGATGCCGGTCCCTCCGCCGCCCCGATGGCCGCACCGATCGACCTACACGCGATGAGCGTGGCCGCGTTCGGCGCGATCGCGGTGAGCCCGGCGAAGACGCACACGCCGCCGAGGCTGTACAGGTACACCTTGCGCTGACCCCTCAGGTCGGCGAGCTTCCCTGCCGCCGGGCCGAACACGGCGAAGGCCAGCAGAGGTGCGGTCACGACCCAGGTCAGGGTGCTCTCGTCGGAGTGCAGGTCACGGGCGATCCGCGGGATCGAGTTGGACAGGATCGTGATCGTGAACCCGACCGAGAACAGTCCGAACAACGCGGTCGCGAGAACGATCCACGGGTAATGGGGGTGAGCCTCGACCTTCTCGGTGACCTTGTGCTTGAGCAGCAGCGGCCACGGGACGACCTGGACCTCGCCGGCGTCCTCATAGCTAAAGCTGCTTCTCGACCCGTCATCGACTTCGGTGACGCGGTCAGGCACCGGCGGAATCTATCGACGCGCCATCGAGCCGCGTCGCAGGTCTCGACTACGAGTCGGGCGAAGCCGCCGCTGGAGGCGAAGCCTCAGGCGGCCGCCTGACAGCACGTTCGAGCGACCCGTTAGGGGAGCGAGATCGTGTCGCGAAACGACGAGTTCTCGTTCGAGGACGCCGGCGAGGTCCAGGTCGTTCCGTGGCCGCTGCTGCTCAAGCACAAGGTCACCGAGAAGGTCGAGGCTCACCCCCATTACCCGTGGATCGTTC
>JBEEGD010000301.1:0-7526 GCA_041166685.1 Acidimicrobiaceae bacterium
CGCGATCACTACGTGGACGAGTTGACCGCCCTCGCCGACCAGTGCCGCAACGTGGGCCTGCTCCCGCTACCCAGCCGCACCCCCTGACCCTCCGATCCGATCCGATCCGATCCGGTTTTCCCCTTCAAAACGACACATGAATGTGTCGTTTTGAAGGGGAAAAGTCGAGCGCGTCGAGCGCTTAGTTGGCGAGGCGCTTTTCGAGTTCTCTGAGTTCGTCGCGCAGCTCTTCGGGAAGGCGTTCGCCGAGTCCGGAGTAGTGCGCCTCGATCTGCGGGATCTCCTGGCGCCAGCTCTCGGCGTCGACGGCGACCAGTTTCTCCATCGTCGTGGCGTCGACGTCGAGCCCGCTCGTGTCGATCGCAGTTGGCGTCGGCACGCGACCGATAGGGGTGTCGACACCCTCGCCTGTGCCGTCCACCTCTTCGATGATCCACTTGAGGACACGGCTGTTGTCACCGAAGCCCGGCCACAGGAACTTGCCGTCGTCGCCCTTCCGGAACCAGTTCACCCAGAACAGCTTCGGCATCGTTGCGGCATTGCCGGCGGCGCCGATCTCGAGCCAGTGGGTGAAGTAGTCGCCCATGTTGTAGCCACAGAACGGCAGCATCGCGAAGGGGTCGAAGCGCAACTTGCCGACCGCGCCGGCCTGGGCGGCGGTGGTCTCTGACGACATGATCGAGCCGAGGAACACGCCGTGGCGCCATGACGTCGCCTCGGTCACGAGCGGAACGTTCGTGGCCCGGCGGCCGCCGAAGAGGATCGCCGAGATGGGCACCCCCTTGGGGTCTTCCCACTCCGGTGCGATCGACGGGCACTGCGCGGCGGGTGCGGTGAACCGCGCGTTCGGATGTGCCGCGGGCGCGTCCGACGCCGGCGTCCAGTCGTTGCCCTTCCAGTCGATGAGGTGCTCCGGCGGCTCAGCCGACAGACCCTCCCACCAGATGTCGCCGTCGTCGGTCTTCGCCACGTTGGTGAAGATGCAGTTGGCGAAGAGGGTGCGCAGCGCGTTCGGGTTGGTGTCCTCGCCGGTGCCGGGAGCAACACCGAAGAAACCGGCCTCTGGGTTGATCGCATAGAGGCGACCGTCGTCGCCGAATTTCATCCAGGCGATGTCGTCGCCGATCGTCTCGACCTCCCACCCGGGAAGGGTCGGGATCATCATCGCCATGTTCGTCTTGCCGCACGCCGACGGGAACGCCGCCGCGATGTAGCGCCTCTCACCCTTCGGCGGTGTGACCCCGAGGACGAGCATGTGCTCGGCCATCCAGCCGTCGTCGCGCGCCATTGTCGAGGCGATGCGCAGCGCGAAGCACTTCTTGCCCAAGAGCGCGTTGCCGCCGTAGCCCGACCCGTAGCTCCAGATCTGCCGGCTCTCGGGGTAATGCACGATGTACTTGTTCTCGGCATCGCACGGCCATGGCACCTCGGGCCGTGCCTTCCCGGCGGCGTCGACGAGGGGGTAACCCACGGAGTGCATGCACGGCACGAACTCGCCGTCGCCCAGCACGTCGAGCACTTTCCGCCCCATGCGCGTCATGATCCGCATCGACACGGCCACGTAAGGAGAGTCGGTGACCTGCACGCCGATGTGAGCGATCGGCGAACCGAGCGGTCCCATCGAGAACGGCACCACGTACATGGTTCGCCCGCGCATCGACCCTGCGAACAAGCCGCGCAACAACTCCTTCATCTCGGCCGGGTCGCGCCAGTTGTTGGTGGGTCCGGCGTCGATCTCGAGCTCAGAGCAGATGAACGTGCGGTCCTCGACGCGAGCCACGTCTCCCGGATCGGACAAACCGAGGTAGCTGTTCGGCCGCTTCGCGTCTGAAAGTCGTTCGAAGGTGCCCGCGTCGACGAGCAGTTGGCACAGCTGGTCGTATTCCTCGGCGGAGCCGTCGCACCAGTGCACGCGTGCGGGTTCGCACAGCGTGACGGCTTCGTCGACGAACTCGATCAGTCGACGGTTGCTCGTTGGTGGCTTGCGGTGATCGGGCACTCGTCCTCCGACGTCGGGGTCAGCGGGTTAGTTCGTTGGATCGGCCGGTGGGAAGCCGGGCGTCCCCATGTCCACCTCGGATCCCAAACGGAGGTGGGTGGCCAATCCGTTCGGCGTGACATCGAAGATCACGCGCTGGCCCTGCCGCACCATTCGGAACACCGAGTTGACCAGGGCGTCCGCGTCGAGGTCGTACTCCGCGAGATCGGTGTCGCACAACACCACGCCGTCGCCCGAACCCGGGTCGTACGACTTGATCACGCCTTGCACATGCGCTCCTCACCTGGGGAACCGGGGTCTCAAAGGTTACCCAGGGGTGCTCGACAAGGGCCATTCTGCGACACGATCTCACTCGCCTAGACATCGCTCGAACGTGAGTGTCAGGCGGCCGCCTGGGCTCCGCTCCTGCGGCGGCTAGCGAACGGCTTTTTGGATCTTGCCGGCCTTGATGCACGAGGTGCAGACGTGCACACGCTTCGGCGACCCGTTGACGATCGCCCGGATCCGCTGGATGTTCGGGTTCCAGCGTCGCTTCGAGCGCACGTGTGAGTGGCTGATGCTGACGCCGAACGACGGCTTCTTGCCGCACACCTCACACACCGCAGCCATGACGCGATTCTCCAACCTCGGATCGGGGACGAGGGGCAACGCTACCAAGGTGGCCTGAACCCCCGCCACTAACCTCGCCTGAGTATGGCCGTGCTCGAGCGCCTCGGTGCCGCCGAACTCCGCTCGGTCGTGCGCGGCTACCGCGATGCGTTGCGGGCGCACCAAGAGACGATCAACCGACTCAACGTCTATCCCGTCCCCGACGGCGACACCGGCACGAACATGGCCCTGACCCTCGAGTCGGTGTGCCAGGAGCTCGATGGAGCCGACGATGGCATGCCCGCCACGTGCAAGGCCATCAGCCACGGCTCCCTCATGGGCGCCCGCGGCAATTCGGGCGTGATCCTCTCGCAGGTCCTGCGAGGGATGGTCGAGGTGTTGCGGGATGCCGAGGGCGCCGACGGTCCAGTCTTCGCCGCCGCGCTCACTGCCGCCTCCGAGGCGGCCTACGGCGCCGTCATGCGGCCGGTCGAGGGCACGATTCTCACGGTCGTGCGGGAGGCCGCGGAAGGGGCGACGACCGCAGCCAAGGAAGATGGCGCGGGCCTGTGCGCGGTGGTCGAGGCCGCTCGAGTGCAGGGGAGCGACGCGCTGGCGCGTACCCCCGACCTGCTCCCCGTCCTCAAGGATGCGGGCGTCGTCGATGCCGGCGGCGCGGGGTTTGTGCTGTTGCTCGACGTGCTGCTCCACGAGCTCGATGGGCGCGGCGTGCCTGAACCGGACCCGACGACCGCGGCACCGGATCTGGTCGCGGCGGCGTCAGGTGGCGACGACGAGCACCACGTCGGTGACCTGCGCTACGAGGTCATGTACTTCCTCGAAGCGCCGGACGAGACGATCCCCGCGTTCAAGGACGTGTGGGCCGGCATCGGCGACTCGATCGTCGTGGTCGGCGGCGACGGCATCTGGAACTGTCACATCCACACCGACGACATCGGCGCCGCTGTCGAGGCGGCACTCGACTGCGGCCGTCCCCGCACCATCCGGGTGACCGATCTGCTCGAGCAGGTGGAGGAAGAGCGGTGGGTGCGCGACGGCGTTGCCGCCGGTGGTGGCGTCGAGGATCCACCGCACGTGAACGTGCCGGTGACGACGGCCGCGGTTGCAGTGGCGACCGGCGATGGCATTCGGCGCATCTTCTACAGCCTCGGCGTCCAGCGGATCGTCACCGGCGGGCAGTCGATGAATCCGTCGACTGCACAACTGCTCGAAGCGGTCGAGTCGGCGCCCGCGGCCGAAGTCGTGATCTTGCCGAACAACAAGAACATCATCGCGGTGGCCGAGCAGGTGCAGGCGCAGACCACCAAGGTCGTTCGTGTCATCCCGACGCGTGGCATCACGGAAGGGTTCGCGGCGTTGGTGGCGTACGACCCAGAGGCATCGTCGGCCGACAACCTCGAGGAGATGACCGAGGCGGCCAGCAACGTCTTGGCTGGAGAGGTCACGCGCGCGGTGCGAGATTCGTCGAGCGACGTGGGACCGATTCGCCAAGGCGACTACCTCGGAATCACCCGCGACGGCATCATCGCCGTGCACGCTGACCTCGACGCCACGGCGATCCGCCTGCTCGAGCAACTCGTGAACGACGACCACGAGATCGTCACGATCATCGAGGGCGAAGGCGCGACGCGCGGCAGCACGCGCGCCGTGACCGAGTGGCTCGGCGAGCACCATCCCGACGTGACCGCGGAAGTGCACCACGGAGGGCAGCCGCTGTACCCGTACCTCTTCGGCGTCGAGTAGCGGGTGGCCGTCACGCTCGACCGGCTCGCGGAACTGCCGGTCACGGAGTTGAAGGGCGTCGGACCTGAGCGTGCGCAGGCGTTGGTCGACGCCTTCGAGATCAAGACGGTGCTCGACCTCGTCACCTATTACCCGCGCCGCCACCTCGACTTGTCGACCATGAAGACGATTCGAGATGCGAGACCAGACGATCAAGTCTGGGTGTTCGGCCGCGTCGTGAGCACAAACGTCGTACGCGGCTACGGCAAAGTGAAGCCTCGGTTCGAGGCGACGATCGCCGATGACTCCGGACAGATGAAGGTCACCTTCTTCAATCAGACCTGGCGTGCGAAGCAGTTCCCTCAGGGCACCGAAGCACTCTTCTTCGGAAAGGTGAAGACGTTTCGCGGTTCGAAGTCGATGAGCCCGCAGGAGGTCGATCTCCTTGGCGAGCCTGAGGTCGGCATCCGTCCGATCTACCGACAATCAGACAAGAGCCGCATCTACTCCAAGGACCTACGCGCGTGGATCGCAAGCGCGCTCAATCGCGCGGACGAGTTCATCGATCCGGTTCCCGCGGACGTCCTCGATCGCTTCGACTTCGTCGACCGGACCGCGGCTTTCAACGGCTACCACCGGCCTCAGACGTGGCCGGAGATCACGGAGGCGCGTCGTCGACTCGTGTTCGACGAGCTGCTGCGGCTGCAGCTCGCGTTGGTGTTGCGCAAGCGCACGTTGGAGCGGCGCTCGGCTGGCATCGCCCATCAGATCGGTGGAGAGCTGGTGCGTCGCTTTCACGGACAGCTGCCGTACTCGCTCACGAACGCGCAGAACCGCGTGATCGGCGAGATCGAGCGCGATCTCGCGTCGGTTCATCCGATGCATCGCCTGCTGCAAGGCGATGTTGGCTCCGGAAAGACGGTGGTGGCTGTCAGCGCGTTGCTCGTCGCGGTCGAGGGTGGGATGCAGGGCGCGCTCATGGCACCCACCGAAGTGTTGGCCGAGCAGCACGCGCTCAGCGTGCGCGCGTTGCTCGAAGGGTTCACGAGGTCAGCCGAGAACAACTTGTTCAGCGAGCGGCCGCTCCAAGTCGACTTGCTGACCGGACGCACCCCGGCGGCCGAACGCCGACGGATCGACGCGCGCCTCCAGCAGGGTGAGACCGACATCCTCATCGGCACCCACGCGCTGATCGAAGAAGGCATCGCCTTCAAGTCGCTGGGCGCTGTCGTGGTAGACGAGCAGCACAAGTTCGGCGTCGAGCAGCGGGCGGCGTTGCGAGAGAAAGGCGCGGGCGACCTCGTGCCCGACGTGCTCGTGATGACGGCGACGCCGATTCCGCGGACCGCGGCGATGACGGTGTACGGCGACCTCGACGTGTCCACACTCGACGAGATCCCGCCCGGACGCGAGCCGATCACGACGATCTGGGAGAAGGTCGAACCCGGGGAATTGACGCTCGGCGAGCTGACGGTGTGGGCGCACGTTCGTGAGGAGGTGGCGGCCGGGCGCCAGGCCTACGTCGTGTGCCCACTGATCGAGGAGTCCGAGAAGCTGGACGCGCGCTCGGCCGAGGCAACGTACGAGGAGTTGTCGGTGGGCGAGCTCGCCGGTTTGCGGTTGGCGCTGTTGCATGGCCGGCTCACCTCGGCCGAGAAGGAAAAGGTGATGACGCAGTTCCGCGCCGGCGCCATCGACGTTCTTGTGTCGACGACGGTGATCGAGGTCGGCGTCGACGTTCCCAACGCGACGGTCATGGTGGTCCTCGACGCCGATCGATTCGGGATGGCGCAACTGCATCAGCTGCGTGGCCGCGTCGGACGCGGGGCTGGGTTGAAGTCGTGGTGCTATCTGGTTGGCGCCGGCGCATCCGAGGGTGGCGAGGAGCGCCTCTCGGCCATGGTGCGAACACAAGACGGCTTCGAGCTGGCCGAAGTCGACCTCGACATCCGCGGCGAGGGCACGATCATGGGCGAGCGCCAGAAGGGGAGGAACGACCTGAAGCTCGCGTCATTGCGCCGTGACCGCGAGTGGGTCAGCAAGGCACGCGAGGTCGCATTCGAACTCGTGGACGCCGACCCCACCCTCGCAGACCACCCCGACCTCCTGAACGAAATCGAAGCCTTCCTCGACGACGACGAGCGCGAGTTCCTCTTCAAGGGCTGACCCCACCGGCAAATCCCACTCAGACATACACAGTTCTGTGTATGTCTGAGTGGAAATTCGATCAGCCGTCGGCGGTGAGGTCGTCTTCGGTGAGTTCGAGGTACCAGACGTCGAGGCAGTCGCGACAGCGGTAGGCGACGACGTCGCCGACTTCCCACCCGAGCTCAGGGTCACCGGTGAGCCGTCCGCAGGGACCGCCGCAATCGACGCACACGATGGTTTCAGCGACTGGCACGCGTCACGTACCTGGGACCGGGCGCTCGCGGCGCTCGAACTGTGCGACGCCGTCGGCGAACCCTTCCGCGAAGATCGTCTCGCGGCCGATGCGATCCTCTTCTGCAAGTGCCGTCTCGAGGTCGCGCCCGAGGCCGTAGTACACGCAACGACGGTCGTTCACGAGTCCGGTCCACGGGAACGCCGCCAGCTGCTCCGCGAGCTCGACCGCGGCCGCAAGCGCATCGCCGTTGGCGACGACGCGGTTCACGAACCCGATGCGCTCCGCTTCCTCGCTACCGAACTCGCGACCGGTGAGGATCAAGTCCAGCGCCCGCCCGAGTCCGACGATCCGCGGAAGTCGGTATGTGCCGCCGTCGATGAGCGGAACACCCCAACGGCGTTCCAGACATCCGAAGCGCGCCGACGTGCCGGCGACACGCAGGTCGCACCACGCGGCCAACTCGATTCCACCGGCGACGCACCAGGCTTCGATCGCGGCGACCACCGGCTTGGAGAGTTGCAGACGGGTCGGGCCGAGCGGGCCTGACGGACGCAACGCCGGCAGGTCGCGCAGGTTCGCACCGGCGCAGAAGGCGGTCTCGTCCCCGGTCAGCACGGCCACCTTCGCCGTGTCGTCGGCATCGAACGCGACGAACTCGTCATGCAGCCGCGCCGCGGTCGCGGAGTTCACCGCGTTACGAGCGTGTGGTTGGTCGATGCGTACGATCCGCACGGCGGGGTTCGGGTCGGTCATGGACCGGACGTTACGGTTTCGGGTTCCATGCGTGTCGTCGCCGGAAGTGCTGGAGGCCTG
>JBEEGD010000302.1:0-4764 GCA_041166685.1 Acidimicrobiaceae bacterium
AGGGCAGGAGGGACTCGAACCCCCAACCGCCGGTTTTGGAGACCGGTGCTCTACCAATTGAGCCACTGCCCTAGGGGGTTGGACGTAGGCAGGATAGCGCCCGCTTGCCAAGCGGCCCTAGCGGGCCCGACTGGCCTAGCCCGCGAGGCGGACCTTGCTCTTGCGATTGCGGGTGGCGAACAGGATCGCGCCGGCCGCGCCGGCCGCGGTCGCGGCCGCGATGCCACCGACGTAGGCGACGCGCCGGCCGGTGAGCATCGACCGAACGGCATGGCGCTCGCCGGCTTCCTCGATCGTGGCGAGGATGTCGGCCAGCAGCCCGGGGGTGGGCTCGAGGACCTCGGTGCGCAGGTTGTGCAGCGCCCGCAGAAGCTTGCGGTACTGCACGAGCTCGGCCTGGCAGCGCAGGCAGCGGTCGACGTGACGTCGAGCCATGCGGTCGAGCGTGATCGAACCGTCGGCTGCGTCGGAGAGCAGCCCAGCTACGTCGTCACACTGCATGTTCGTCTTGCTCCTCGTGTCCTGCCTCGCCCCGCATCGGGAAGAGGTGCTCGCGCAGCTTCTTGCGGGCCCGGTGGAGCCGGACCTTGGCGGCTGACTCGGAGATCCCGAGCTCGGCCGCGATGGCCTCGTGAGAGAGGTCGTAGACGTCTCGCAGGACGACCACCGCTCGCAACCGAGGCGGAAGGTCCCGCAACGCAACGGTCAACCGGTCGCGGGTGGCGTTGCCTTCCGTCCGGGCCTGCGGATCGTGGTTCGGGTCGAGATCGGTGACGGGGGCGTCGTCGACGAGCTCATCGTGACGATGCCGCGCCCGCCGCCCGAGATGGGTGGACGCGCAGTTCGCCGTGATGCGGTACAGCCACGTGGTGAATTGCGCGTCGCCGCGAAAGCGCTTCAACCCCTTGAAGGCCCGCAGATACGACTCCTGCACCACGTCTCTCGCATCCTCCTCGTCGCCGGTCAGCCGGTACGCCAGCGTGTACGTGTCGGCGTACGTGACGCGCACCAGCTCCTCGAATGCCGGGTGGTCGCCGTTTCGGGCGGCGGCCACCAATTCGGTGAGATCACCGATCTCTTGTGGCATACCGAACCCTTCTGACCTGGAGGAGGGGCGGGAAGTTACCTGTGGGTAGCTAGCGGGTCTCCTTGTGGACCGTGTGCAGGCGGTCCCAGCGGCAGTACTTCTTCATCTCGATGCGCTCGCGGTCGTTCACCTTGTTCTTCTCGGTGATGTAGTTCCGGCGCTTGCAGACCGTGCACTCGAGGGTGACGGCGATGCGCTTCTCGTTGGCCTTGGATGCCATGACTCTCCAATTCGACGAATTCCCACTCAGACGTACACATTTCTGTGTACGGATGAGTGGGATTTGCAGATTACTTCAGAATCTTGGTGACTCGGCCGGCGCCGACGGTGCGGCCGCCTTCACGGATGGCGAACCGCAGGCCCTCGTCCATGGCGATCGGGGCGATCAACTCCACCGTCATGACCGTGTTGTCACCCGGCATGCACATCTCGGTGCCCTCCGGCAACGCAATGCTCCCCGTCACGTCCGTGGTCCGGAAATAGAACTGCGGCCGGTAATTCGAGAAGAACGGCTTGTGCCGGCCGCCCTCCTCCTTGGTCAACACGTACACCTGGGCCTCGAAGTTGGTGTGCGGTGTGATCGAGCCCGGCTTGGCGAGCACCTGACCCCGCTCCACGTCTTCCTTCTTCGTGCCCCGCAACAGCGCACCGATGTTGTCGCCCGCCTGACCCTGATCGAGGATCTTGCGGAACATCTCCACCCCGGTGCACACCGTCTTCTGCGTGGCCCGGATGCCGACGATCTCGACCTCGTCGCCGGTGTGCACGACGCCTTGTTCGACCTTGCCGGTGACCACCGTCCCACGGCCGGTGATCGAGAACACATCCTCGATCGGCATCTGGAACGGCTTGTCCAGATCTCGGGTCGGCTCCGGCACATAACTGTCGACCGCGTTCATGAGTTCGATGACCTGCGCCGCGGCCGCCTCGTCGCCTTCCAATGCCTTCAGCGCGGAGACGCGCACGACCGGGATGTCGTCGCCGGGGAACTCGTACTCGGTGAGCAGCTCCCGCACCTCCAGCTCCACCAACTCCAACAGCTCCTCGTCGTCGACCGCGTCGACCTTGTTCAAGGCCACGACGATCGACGGCACGCCCACCTGGCGGGCCAACAACACGTGTTCCCGGGTCTGGGGCATCGGCCCGTCCGTCGCCGCCACGACGAGGATCGCCCCGTCGACCTGGGCGGCACCGGTGATCATGTTCTTGATGTAGTCCGCATGTCCGGGCATGTCGACGTGGGCGTAGTGCCGGTTGTCGGTCTCGTACTCCACGTGCGCGATGTTGATCGTGATCCCGCGGGCCTTCTCCTCCGGCGCCTTGTCGATGTCCTCGAACGCCTGAATCGCGATCGACGGGTTCTTGTCGTGCAACACCTTCGTGATGGCCGCAGTCAGCGTCGTCTTGCCGTGGTCGATGTGCCCCATCGTCCCCACGTTCAAGTGCGGCTTGTTCCGCTCGAACTTCTGCTTGGCCATGCTTCTCGTTCCTTGCTGATTGGGTTCGATAGGGGTTGCTGTTCGATAGGGGTTGCTGTAGTGGTGGCGGCGGCCGGACTCGAACCGGCGACACCTCGATTATGAGCCGAGTGCTCTTACCGTCTGAGCTACGCCGCCAGATCGCCGCAACGCGGCGGTGGCGAGCCCTCTGTGGGAATCGAACCCACGACACCAGCCTTACCATGGCTGTGCTCTGCCGACTGAGCTAAGAGGGCAATACTCGCATTGCCCTCTTGGCATTGCGAAGAGGGCGTTGTCTCTTGTGCCCTCGGAGGGCCAGTCGAGGATAGCCGGGGGCACAGAACCGGCCCAACGGAACAAATCCCGAACAAATCGGTGCTCAAGCGGCGGCATAGCCCAGCCGACCTAGTGACGTGCGATATGAGCGACTCGTGATCCAGGCGGGATCGAACTCATTCACGCTACCGTTGCATCCTCGGCTGACGGTGATCGCGGGGTTGGGTCAGCTCGAGCGCGAGGGCCTCATCGGTGAGCTCATCGGCGCCCTCGGCAGCAGCCGTTCAGGCGTCCACGCCGAGCTCATGCAGGACGACGGTCGTCATCTGGCGGTGTTCCGGCCCGAGGGTGGTCGCCATCGCGTCGTGGACATCGACTCGGCCACCGATGTGAGCAAGGAATTCACGACCGCCGATGGCCGCATCGATCTCCTCGAGCACGCGGGTGTCGATCGTCGCGTTGCCCGGCGCCGCATGCGCCTGAGCAGCTCCGATCTGTCCGCCGCAAGCCAGGGCGCGACGCTCGTGCGCGACTTGGCCGAACAGGATCAAACCAAGCTCTGGGCGGCGGCCGAAGGCATGCGCCGCACCGACGACGACTTGCAGCAGGTGGCCGAGTCGGTGGGATCCGCGCCTGAAGACGCCGCGGTCATCGACCGCATCGAGGAGCGCCACCACAAGTTCGAGGCTGCGCAGGAGCGCCACGAGCGATTCCGCCAAAAGAGCATCGTCATCGCGCTCGCCGGCGCGGTGAGCGCCATCCCCATCGCGTTCTTCAACCGGTTCGCGGCGATGGGTCCGCTGTTCCTTGCCTCTCTCGCCGTGCTGCTGTCCGTGCTGTTCCGTAGCGCCATGGAGCGCGCTGAGCGCGCCGAGGAAGAGGCGCTGGCCGAAGCGGGCGCGCAGTCGTACCTCGGTTTCCATCTCCAGCGAGTGAACGGCCTCTTGTCGAGTGACGCCAACCGCAAGAAGCTGATGTCTGCGGCCGAGGAGCACAAGAAGGCAATCACCGAGTGGAAGCGCATCGCCGGTTCCATCCAAGTCGACTGGGCCTTGGAACACCGCGAGGAGATCGAAGCCGCCGCGCATGTGCGACGCGACATCTCCGCCTTGGGCACGATGTCGGCGACCGCGCCGGACATGAACAACTCCAACGCGACGGAGTTGGCCCGTTTGCTCGTGTCTCGGCTGTCCGAGGTCCGTCACTTCGGCGTGGACGGCGAGAGCTACCCGCTGATCCTCGACGATCCCTTCATCGGGCTCGAGCGGGGACTGAAGCCGTCACTGCTCGAGTTGCTCGGCCACGGTGCCGGCTCACCTCAACTCATCTTCCTCACGGAGGACGAGGATGTGGCCTCGTGGGCGCGACTCGAAGCCCTCACCGGCGCGCTCAGCATCATCGAACCCACGCCGGACGCCGCGGGGACGAACAACCCTTTCGTCGCGGCGTAGACACGACCCCTCAGTAGTCTCCGGCCGTGCACGCACGGTTGGCGACAGTCGACGACGCCGACGCGACCCGCGCCATCTACAACCTCGAGGTCACGGAATCGACGGTCACGTTCGATCTCGTGCCGCGCACGCAAGAAGAACAACGAGCCTGGCTGACGGCGAGGTCCGGTGCACACGCGGTGCTTGTGGCCGAGGACGCCGGCGAGGTCGTGGGTTTCGCGTCGTTCTCGCCCTACCGCGATCGGCCGGCGTACAGCACAACCGTCGAAGACTCCGTGTACGTGCGGCGCGACCAACAGGGCAAAGGCGTCGGTCGCTTGCTGCTGGCGGAACTCGTCACCCTGGCCACCTCGCACGGCTTCCACACCATGATGGCGCGCATCGTCGGCGGCCACGACGCGTCGATCGCATTGCATCGATCCATGGGGTTCGAGGTCGTCGGCACCGAGCGCGAAGTAGGCCGCAAGTTCGGCCGCTGGCTCGACGTCCT
>JBEEGD010000303.1:0-3317 GCA_041166685.1 Acidimicrobiaceae bacterium
GAGATAATGAGCCGCTCGCGTGAACGTTGGAAGGCGGTCGTCGATGCGTGACGTGCCCACCCGAGTCCTGATCCTGATCATCGGCGCCGGCAACGCGCTCGTCGGTCCGTGGGCCACGTTCGCCCCGGAGTCGTTCTTCGACAACTTCCCGGGCGGTGGTCGTCATTGGGTCGCGGTCGACGGTCCCTTCAACGAACATCTGGTGCGGGACGTGGGGTCGCTGAACATGGCGTTGGTCGCGGTGGCCATCGCGGCCCTGGTCCGGCCGAGCCGCTACCTCTTACAGGTGCTGGCGATCGCTGAGCTCGTGTACGCGGTGCCCCACTTCGTGTACCACGCAGCCAATCTCGACCACTTCGGAAGCAGCGACAAGGTCGCCCTCATGGTCTCGCTGTCGGTGACGATCGTGGCCCCGGTTGCTCTGCTGGTTTTCTCAAGTCGGGCCTCTGACCAGGCGATAACGAAGGTGGCCTAGGCCTCATCGTCCGCCGCAACAGGAGACAGCGACCCAATGCAGATGCCGTGGCACGTTGCGACCGAGGAACGTGACGGCTTGACCTGGGCGGAGCTTTTGGTGGTGGTCCTGGTGCTCGTCGTGGCATTGGCCATCGCCGTCCCCATCGTCCTCAGCCGCTGACCCGCGCCCACCGAATTCCCACTCAGGCCTACACAAAAGTGTGTAGGCCTGAGTGGGATTTGGCCTCGTATCGCCCGCTGAGCTCGGGCGGCTGACTACCTTCAATCCCTCATGGACGCGCCCGCTGTCGCGTTGAGCGCCGTGCTCGGTCTGGTAGCCGGGTGGTTCGTCGTCGTACCGGTCGCCGAACGCATCCCCGAGCCCTCGCCGCTTCCCCGTCGCGCCGCGATCGCAATCGCCATCGTGAACGCCGTGCTGTGGGCGGCGGACGCGAACAAATTTCCTCGTTGGTGGATCGTGGTGCCGTACTTCATCGTGTTCTCGACACTGCTCGCGGTGTCCGTCGTGGATCTGCGCCTCTACCGCATTCCCGACCGGATCGTGTTTCCCGCGTTGGGGGCGACCAGCGTGATGGTGGTCGTGTCGACGTTCGTGGTGCTTTCCTCGAACGGCGGCGCGCTCGAGGTGCTCGAGTACGCCGCGGCTGGAATGTTCGGCTACTTCGCGATCCTGTTCTTGTTTCATCTCGTCTACCCGCGGGGGATGGGCTTCGGCGACGTGAAGCTCGCCCTCCTGATGGGCCTCAGCCTCGGTTGGCTCGGGCACTCGATCTTCTCTGCCCTGTACCTCGTGCTCATCGCGCTGTTCTTGGGTTGCCTCTTCGGCATCGGATTCGGGCTCGCGATGCGCTTGGTCCGGGGTCGGGGCGGTGCCTTTCCCTTCGGCCCGGCGCTGGCGTTGGCCACGATCTACGTGATCCTCACCTTCGACCGCTACATCTCCAACCTTCCATAACGGTCTCCGAGGCCGTGGGGGCCCGCCGGTACGCTTTGCGGCGATGTTGCGATTCCTCACTGCGGGAGAGTCACACGGTCGCGCCTTGGTGGTGGTGATCGAGGGCTTGCCCGCGGGGTTGCCCATCGCCGCATCCGACATCGAAGGTGAACTGGCGCGTCGCCGCCTCGGCTACGGCCGCGGTCCTCGCATGCGCTTCGAAGGCGACGAGCTCACGTTGGTGGGCGGGGTGCGTCACGGCCGCACGCTCGGATCCCCTCTCGCCATCGAGATCGCCAATTCCGAGTGGACGAAGGATCCCGACAAGTGGCAGAAAGAGATGTCGGTGTCAGCCGACGACGGCCCCACATCGGCTCCACTCACGCAGCCCCGCCCCGGCCACGCCGATCTCACCGGAATGCAGAAGTACGGCTTCACCGAAGCGCGCGATGTGCTCGAGCGCGCGTCGGCCCGCGAGACCGCGGCGCGCGTCGCCGCGGGCGCCGTTGCGAAGCTCTTGTTGCGCCACCTCGGGGTCGAGGTGCTGTCGCATGTGATCCAACTCGGGGCGGTCCGGTCAAAGAGTGCGGAGCGCCCGACGCCGGCCGATCTTCACGCGGTGGACGAGTCGCCGGTGCGCTGCTTCGACCCCGCGGCCGAAACGGCGATGATCGACGCGATCAAAGCCGCAGCCAAGGAAGGCGATTCGCTCGGCGGAGTCGTCGAGGTACTCGCGTACGACGTGCCCGTTGGCCTCGGGAGCTACGTGCACTGGGACCGCAAGCTCGATGGTCTCCTCGGTCAAGCCCTCATGAGCATCCACGCGGTGAAAGGCGTGGAGATCGGTGACGGCTTCGACATCGCCGGGCGTCCGGGGTCCGAAGCACACGATCCGATCGTGTGGGACGCGGACGATCGTCGCTACCGGCGCGAGGGCACCGCCGCCGGTGGCCTCGAGGGAGGAATGACGACGGGCGAGTTGCTCGTGGCCCACCTCGCGATGAAGCCGCTGGCCACGCTCAACCGACCGGTGCTGAAGACGGTCGATGTCGTGACGAAGGAAGCGACCGTCAGCTTCAAGGAGCGCACCGACGTCACCGCGGTACCCGCGATGGGCGTCGTGGCGGAGACAATGACCGCACTGGTGCTCGCGGCGGAAGTGGTGCGGAAGTTCGGCGGTGACTCGGTGGCGGAGTTGGTGCGCAACCATCACGCGTACGTCGAGTCGTTGCGCGAGTGACCGGGCACCGATGACCAGTCATGTCGTGCTCGTCGGCTTGTCTGGCACGGGCAAGACCAGCGTGGGCCGCCGGCTTGCCGCCCTCCTCGGCCGGCCCTTCGCCGACGCCGATGAGGAGATCGAGGAGCGAACCGGTCGAACCGTTCGGGGGATCTTTGCCGCCGACGGCGAGCCCGCGTTTCGGGAGTTGGAAGCGACCGTCATGGCCGAGTTGCTCGCGGCTCCTCAGCCAACTGTGATCGCGGCCGGCGGAGGAGCGATCGTGACCGAGCTGACCCGCAAGAGTCTCCAGCAAACGGAGGTGTTCGTCGTCTGGCTCACGGCGACGCCCGAGTTCCTCGCGTCCCGCACGTCCAAGAAGGCGCACCGGCCGCTGCTCGACGGCGATCCGGTGGCGGCGCTGGCCCGCCTGTCCGAAGAGCGCGCGACTTGGTATGCAGAAGTCGCGGACGTCACTTTCGACGTGCAGCCGGTCCACCATTCGGCACCGAAGGCAGAAGCGAAGGACCAGATCGCGCGAACGATTGCGGCGATGGTGCCGGAATGATCACTGTCCCCGTGGATCTCGGCGACCGGTCGTACGACGTGATCATCGGCCAAGGCGCCCGCGAATGGTTGGCGTCTGTGCTTCCGGTCGGGGCGAAGCGAGCCGCAGTCGTGACGCAA
>JBEEGD010000304.1:0-3104 GCA_041166685.1 Acidimicrobiaceae bacterium
AGGGCGTGCTCGAATCCGCCTTCGACGGTTACCAGCCGGTCAGCGGAGATGTGCCCATTCGGCGGCGGCTCGGCTCCAATCCGCTCAACCGAGAGGAATACCTGATGCATCTGGCGGGGCACTTACCCGGCCACTGACGTGGAGCGGCAGCATCGTTTGGCGAAAGTCGGTTCCGGCAACCTGGCGGTCGAAAAGCGGGGGGATCCGCCTCCCGCGGGCTCCGAGAGGGGAGATCGGAATGAGGAGACTTCTCGTCGTCGCTGCGCTCGCGTGCCTGGCCGCGTTCTTCGTCGGCGGCATCGCCGGCGCCTCGACGCCAGGCCCCGACGTTCGCCTGAGCAACGACTGCCATCCCGATGCGGGCTGCGGCGCGGGCTATGTCAGCGCCTACACGCTCGCCACCGGGCAGCCGTACACAGATCCGACGCTCGACGAATGCACCGTCTCGCACGGTCGTCAGAACGAGCCGTCGGTGGCCGTCGATCCGCGTGACACGAGTGTGCTGGTCGGCAGCTCGAACGATTACTGCGGTGTCTACAACCGGGGCGTGCTCGCGGGGGCCGTAGGCCCGATCTGGCTCGGCTATTACCGCTCGCAGGACTCGGGCTCGAGTTGGGTCAGCTCGCTCGTTCCGGGCTATCCGGACGACCAGTCGCCTTACGCAGCCCTCTCGCAGGCACGGACGGCCAGTAGCGGCGACCCGGTGATCGCCTGGGACAACCACGGACGCGCCTTCTTCGGCTCCGAGAGCTCGGACGATCCCGCCGGGACGCCCAAGACCTTCGGAGACGTCTGGGTCGCTCGCTTCGTCAATCCAGACGGCGTGGACGCGCCGACCACGGCGCGGGACGGTCTCGCCTACAACGGCACGACCGTCGTTGCCCGAGGCTCTTCGGCTCCCAACCTGCTGGGAAAGTTCAACGACAAGACTGCGATCGAAGTCGATCGCACAGGCGGCGACTGTGACGGCAACGTCTACTTCTCGTGGTCGCGGTTCACGGGAAACGGGGGCGTAGGGATCTATTTCGCCCGCTCGACCGATCATGGCGTCACGTTCTCGCGACCGGCAAAGCTGTCGGCCTCGATCCACGACGTCCAGTTCCCGGACATCGCGGTCACCGGAAACGGGCACGTGTACGTGACGTTCAGGCAGTTCGCAGCACAGGGGAACGGAGCGAACGCCGTCATGGTCGTGAAGTCGGCGGACTGCGGGCAGACATTCGGGCCACCGCAGACGCTGACCGGGTTCATCCCGTCGGACGCAGTGGACCAAAGGTCTCCGGAAGCCATGCCGGTGCCCCAGTCCCAGCCCGACGATCCCGGCTTCTCGGATGAAGGCGACGCCGCTTCGACCACAGCACGTGACTGCGGCGACTTCAACGACCACTGCCTCTCCGGCTACACGTTCTTCCGCCGGGACACCCAGGTGCGCTCGACGGCCGATCAGCTGGACAAGACACGTGAGTGGCTCTACATCGTGTTCGACGCGACGAAGCCCGGCACGGAGACGGCCACGGGCACCAGCTACGGCACCGACGGATCCGGGGTCGGCGGCCAGGCCGCGACGTTCTTCCTGCGCTACGACGGAGCCACCGGTGCGAAGACAGCGCCGGCCGTCATCGACAACCAGTTGGCGGGGCACCAGGTGTTCCCGGACATCTCGGCCGACGGCGGGATCCTGCATGCGATCTGGTGGGACAGCCGTCTCGATCCCTGCTACAGCGTCACGCGGCCGATTGGAAACTGCGCCAACCGGACGACCGTTCCGTCACTCGACGTATTCGGAGCTCAGTCGATCGATCGCGGGGCGAGCTGGACGTCGAAGTCGCGCATCAGCGACACGACCACGAACCCGAACTACGAGCAATTCGACAATCGTGCAGTTCCGTTCGCAGGTGACTACCTGTGGGTCACGTCGCTCGGCAGCTTCGCCTACAGCACCTGGACCGACTGGCGCAACACTGTGCAGGGAACGGATCCGCGCGAGGCTCCAGAGGACGAGGACGCGGCAACAGCCGACGTCGTTCAGTGCCGCGTGATCCTGAGCTCGACCGACAAGAAGGGCGTGACGACGAGGTCGTGGAGCGGGGACCGGTGTCCACATGCCGGCGGCCTCGACCAGAACATCTACGGCGACCTCGCGCCCTAGAGCAATTCGTTCATGTGAGCAGGTGGAGGGGCGCCCGCGAGGCGCCCTTCCACCGCCCTCTCATCCTCGAGGATGACGCCGGATCGTCCCTGCGGACGATTTCACGATCTTCGATTTTGTTCTCCCTCCTTTGGCATCAACTTCGCTGTACGCCCCGCGTTTCACCGTGCGACACCACTCGACAGGAAGGCGTGCGTCAGGCGGGCGCCTCCTTACTGAAAGGAAGGGGCGATGCGTTCCAGAATGGGAATCGCGCTCGTCGTGCTGCTGTCGGCGTTCCTCGCCGTCGGCGCGGCCAGCGCCAAGAATCACGCGGCGGGAGGAACGATCAACGTCGACCTGTCGACGGACATCGACTTCACCGACCCGGCTCTGAGCTACCTCTCGACCGGCTGGGAGCTCGAGTACGCGACGTGTCTCAAGCTCGTCAACTATCCCGACGCGAATGGACCGCGTGCGAACCAGCTCGTTCCGGAGGCGGCGGCCGGCTTCCCGAAGATCTCGAACAACGGTAAGACGTACGACTTCACCGTCAACGCAAACTTCACGAAGTTCTCGAACGGTCAACCGGTCACGGCCGCTGCGTTCAAGGCGGTCTTCGACCGGATCGCGGACCCGAGGATGCAGTCACCGGCGGGCGCGTTCATGAGCGACATCGTCGGTTCGAGCACGAGTCCCGTCTCGGGCGTCCGCGTGAAGGGTCGCCACCTGATCATCACCCTCACGCACACGGCACCCGACTTGCTTGCGCGCCTCGCAATGCCGTTCTTCTGCGCGATCCCGGCCTCGACCCCGCACGACCCGAACGGCGTGCTCGCGCCGCCGGCCGCCGGTCCTTACTACATCGCGAACCGAGTGGAGAACAAGTCGATCACGTTGAAGCTGAACCCGTACTACAAGGGCAAGCGGCCACACAACGCAAGCCAGATCCTCTACACCATCGGGAACTCGCTCG
>JBEEGD010000305.1:0-4512 GCA_041166685.1 Acidimicrobiaceae bacterium
GATTCGACCACCGTGCATGTCGCGTTGCCGGCGTCGCTCCGCGCGGGCGAGTCGGTCACCGTCTCGATGCCGTACACGCTCACCATTCCCGGCGGCACCGAGGACCGCGTTGCGCACGATGGCGACACCCTGCGCCTCGGATCGTTTCTGCCATTGTTGGCGTGGGAGCCCGGAGTCGGTTGGGCGACCGAACCGGCGACGAGCGTGCACGGTGAAGCGGCGACGTCACCGGTGGCCGACTACGACATCGCGATCACCGTCCCCACGGGCTACGACGTGCTCGGCTCTGGTGTTCGTGGCGCCGACGATCACTGGCGGGCGACGGCCGTGCGCGATGTTGGGTACTCCGTCGGGCACTTCACGCTCGCCGAGGAGGATGTCGAGGGCATCCACATCACGGTCGGTGTCGATGCGAACGTCGCCGAGGACCCGGCGCGCTACATGGCGCTGATCACGGACTCGATGCCCAACTATCTCGCGCGGCTGAGTGCGTATCCGTGGCCGACGTACACCGCCGCGGTCTTGCCCGGCCTCCGCGGTGGCATCGAGTTCCCTACGCACGTGATGCATGGCGCGGGGTCGGCTGACCGCTCGATCGTCCACGAGCTCGCCCATCAATGGTTCTACTCACTCGTGGGCAACAACCAGGGCCGAGATCCATGGCTCGACGAGGGGCTGGCGTCGTACGTCGAGTTCGTGCAGGTGGGCTCGCTCGCTCGTCATGCCGGCGACCACATCCCGTCGGACGCAGTTGGTCGAGCTGGCAATCCGATGACGTACTGGGAGGGCCACGAGCCGAGTTACTACGAAGGCGTCTACGTGCAAGGCGCCGAGGCCGTGGCAGCGCTCGGTTCCGTCGACCAGATCGACTGCGCGCTCCGCCAGTACGTGGCGCACAACGCGTTCCGCATCGCGACGCCCGCCGATCTCATCGCGGCGATCGCGATCGTGTTCCCCGATGCGGCCGACCGTCTCGCGCCCTACGGTTTGCACCCATGACGAACCCTGGGGCGAGTGAACCGACGGTCATCGAGTTGGCAGAGTCCGTGCGTCGAGGTGAACGCAAAGCGGTGGAGGTCGTCGACGAGTACCTCGGGCGGCTGGCCGAGGGCAACGAGCAGCTCAACGCATTCGTGCACATCGACGCCGACCTCGCCCATGCGGCCGCGTCCGCCGTCGACGAGGCGGTCGCTCGCGGCGAGGACCCTGGTCCGCTCGCGGGTGTGCCGTTCGGTGTGAAGGACCTCGAGCACTGCGTAGGAATGCCGACGACGATGGGGTCCCTGCCGTTCGCCGGCCGAGGTCCCGAGTCCGAGGACAGCCTCAACGTGGCGCGGTTGCGCGCGGCGGGGGCCATCCCCGTCGGCAAGACCGCGAGCCCGGAGTTCGGCACGCTCAACTTCACCAAGACGAAGGTGTTCGGCGTCACTCGCAACCCGTGGGACGTGACGAAGACACCCGGCGGCTCGAGCGGCGGATCGTCGGCCGCAGTGGCGGCCGGCATCATCCCGTTCGCAACCGCGTCCGACGGCGGCGGCTCGATCCGCATTCCCGCGTCGTTCGCCGGACTGGTCGGCCACAAGAGCAGTCACGGTCGCATTCCGCATCCGGAGCCCACCGCCAATCAGACGAGCGTGAGCGGATCGTTGACCACGACGGTTGCCGACACCGCACGCATCCTCGACGTGCTCGCCGGTCCCGATGACCGCGACCGCACCTCGTTGCCGCCGTCCGGCATTCGTTACGAGGACGCGATCGAGTCGACGGACGTACGCGGGCTGCGGGCGCGGTGGTCGCTGGACTACGGGTTCGCAGTGGTGGACCCCGAGGTTGCCGAGATCTCCGAGGCGGCGGCGCGGGCGCTGGCCGCCGCCGCCGGCTTGGTACTCGACGAGGAACCGATCGTGCTCACCGACCCGGTGCGCGCCTGGCTCACGACCGGCGCGATCTCCTTGTGGCTCGACATCGAACCGGAGATGTGGCCGGCACGAGCCGACGACTTCACGTTGTACGTGCGCCGGTCGTTGGAGCAGACCGAGGGCACCACGCTCCAGAAGTACACGCGCTCCATACGTGCCCGTGAGCAGCTCGAGTACGACTGTGCGCGCATCTTCCAGGACGTCGACATCGTGCTGTCACCCACCACCGCGGTGCCGGCGTTCGCCGCGGAGGGTCCACCGCCGTCGGTCATCGCCGGTGTCGAGATGAAGACGCCAGCGATGGCCACGCCGTTCACGATGCTGGCCAACCTCTGTTGGAACCCCGCAACATCGGTGCCCGCCGGGCTCACCTCGGACGGCCTGCCCGTTGGCTTGCAGATCATGGGCCGCCGCCACCTCGACGAGGTCCCGCTGCGTCTCGCTCGCATCTTCGAGCAGACGCAACCCTGGCCCCGCTTCGCAAACTCGAGGCAATAGGGGCCGGTAACCGGCGGCCCCATTGCCTCGAGAATCAGGTCCCTGGGTTCTCGCGGAGGAAGCGTTCGACCTCGGCGATGAGGTCGCCGTGCGCGTCCTCGTCGGGCATGTCGTCCGCGGCCTGTTCGAGCCGGGCCACGTACGCGGCGGTGTCGTCGTCGTCCTCGATGAGCGAATCGATCTGACGCTCGTACGACGCGGACGCAATCTCGAGATCGGTCGTCGCCACGGGCACCGACAGGAGCTCGGTGATGCGCTCGACGAGGGCGAGCGCCGCTTTCGGGGACGGCGCGCTCGGAACATAGCTGGGGACCGCGGCCCACAGCGACGCCGACGGCACGCCGGCCTGGCGGAAGGCATCGTGCAGCACGCCGACGATGCCAGTCGGACCTTGGTACGCCGACTGCGTGAGTCCGAGCCGTCGGACCAACGCCGGGTCGTACGCCGTACCCACGATCGAGACCGGACGGCTGTGCGGAACTTCCGCCAGCAGCGCGCCCAACGTGACGACCAGGCGGGTGCCGTGTTCGTGGGCGACTTCGACGATCTCGCTGCAGAAGGTGCGCCACTTCAACTGCGGCTCGCTTCCGACGACAAAGATGAGATCGAGGTCCGCATCGGGCACGGATGCGGCAGACACCGTTGTCGTTGGCCACACGATCTCACGCTGGTCGTCGTCATCGAGCTGAACGAGTGGACGCGTCGACGTGAAGTCGAAGAACTCCTCCGGGTCGATGGTCGCGAACGGCTTCGCATCCCAACGCTCGGAGAGGAAACGCGCCGCGAACGTGGCTGCCTCGCCTGCGTCGTTCCATCCTTCGAACGCGGCGACGAGCACCGGCTGGCGCAACGTCGGCTCCGCCGTGCGGATCAGGTGCGACACAGAAGCTACGAACTCGCCGTTTCCGGGTTGAAGTCGAGGGAGCACGAGTTGATGCAGTACCGCAGGCCGTTCGGCCCGGGGCCGTCGGGGAAGACGTGGCCGAGATGGCCCCCGCAGTGCGCGCACGTCACCTCGATGCGATGCATGCCGTGGGCATAGTCGTCCTCGGTCTTCACGTTCTCGGCCACCGTCGGCGACGTGAAGCTCGGCCAACCGGTCCCGGACTCGAACTTCGTGTCGGACGCGAACAGCGCGGCGCCGCAGGCCGCGCAGTGATACATGCCGTCGTCGTGGTTGTTGACGTACTTGCCGGTGAACGGGGCTTCGGTGCCCTTTCCTCGCAGCACTTCGTATTGCTCAGGGGTCAGTTCCTCACGCCATTCGGCGTCGGTCTTCTCGACAGGCTCAGCCATAGGGCACCAGCCTAGGATCGCCACCGATGCTCGCCACTTCCCTCGACGTCGAGACTTCGGCCTACGAAGCCGCCTCCGGGTGGCACATCCGTCCTGAGGGGGCCTGCAAGGGCGACGTGTGCGTGCCGCTCCCCGACGACGTGCGCAGTGAGGGTGGGGACCGTCTGCGCCTCGACAAGCTGGCCGAGCGGATCGGCGCGCCGCTCGTGCACGACGAAGAGCGAGGGTTGTACGCCATCGGGCCGTCGACCACCACTGGTCGAGCGCTCACGACGGCCGAAGCGCCGGAGCTCGAGTTACCCGATCTCGACGGAAATCCCTTCCGCCTGTCGTCCCTGCGCGGGCAGAAGGTGTTACTCGTCGCGTGGGCCTCGTGGTGAGGGTGTCGACTGAGCCTGCCCGGGTGGCAGGCACTGCGGGCTGAGCTTCACCCCAAGGGACTGGAGGTCGTGACGATCGGTCTCGATGCCGGCGGCGTCCAGGCGGTGCGGCCTTGGATCGAAGCGGCGAACCCAGAACATCCGTCGTTGATCGACACCGCGCACATCACCGACGAGTTGTTCGGCGTCACGAACGTGCCCAACGCCGTGTGGATCGACGAGAACGGCATGATCGTGCGGCCGGCGGAGCCCGCGAACATCGAGCACAGCGCGCTGCGCGACATGGACATCCCCGAAGGTTTGCCAGACCGCGTTCACGACATGCTCGTCGAGGTGAAGGAGATTCGCGACGACAGCGACGCGTATCGCGCCGCGATCGTCGACTGGGTCGAACGCGGAGCCGACAGCCCGTACGCGTT
>JBEEGD010000306.1:0-4312 GCA_041166685.1 Acidimicrobiaceae bacterium
GGTGCGCTCAACCATCGAGGGCGACGATGCCAGCCTGGCCGGGAACGGACCCGTGTTCCGGGGCGACCTCACCCAGCAGGCGCACGAGACTTCGAGCTTTCCTCGCGCCGCGGTCGGTCAATCGCCCGAGCAGCCCCTCTCCATGCCGTTGCAGCCCATCGAGCCCCCGCCTCGCCGTCGGCGCCTTCGCCCGTTGCGGGGTCGGTGAACCACACGGTCGATGCCGTTGAGCTGAAAGCGCTTGGCCGCGCGTCAGGGCTCGACGCGGTCGGAATCGCCGCCGCCGCACCCTTTCTCGAAACCCGCCGTCACCTTCACGAACGGAAAGGCGCGGGACTGCACGGCGGCATGAGCTTCACGTATCGGAACCCCGAACGGTCGACCGAACCGGGACGCGCCCTGCCCGGCGCGAAGTCGATCGTGGTCGGAGCTCGTTCGTATCCGGCGCCCCAACCGACGGGCCGAGGCGCGCGCGTCGCGGCCTACGCCACCGACGACCATTACGGCGCGTTGCGAGACTCACTTGGTTTGGTCGCGGATCGGCTGCGGTGGGACGGGTGGAAGGCGCTCGTACTCGTGGACGACAACGCTCTCGTCGATCGCGAGGCCGCGTATCGCGCCGGCCTCGGTTGGTACGGAAAGAGCACCAACGTCCTTCTCCCTGGGCAGGGGAGTTGGTTCGTTCTTGGCTCGGTGCTCACCACCGCGCCGCTGGCCGCCGACGACGCGCCACTGAGCGATGGCTGCGGGACATGTCGCCGGTGCATCGACGGCTGCCCGACGGGAGCGATCGTCGCGCCCGGAATGGTCGACGCGCGCCGGTGCTTGGCATGGCTGCTGCAGGCGCGCGGCGACTTTCCTCTCGAATATCGCGTCGCGCTGGGTGATCGCATCTACGGATGCGACGAGTGCCAAGAAGTGTGTCCGCCGAATCGTCGAGCGGGGACAGACACGAGCGCCTCGAGCGAGGGTGCTCCGAACGACGGCGTCGACATCGTTGAACTGCTGTCGTCGGACGACGAGACATTGCTCACGCGTCATGGTCGGTGGTACATCGCCGATCGCGATCCGCGCTACCTGCGGCGCAACGCGCTCGTCGTGTTGGGCAACACCGCCGAAGCGGGCGATCAGACCGCGGCCGCGACGATCGAGCGGTATCTCGACGACCCCGATCCAATGTTGCGCTCGCACGCGGCGTGGGCCGCGGAACGCGTCGCCGAACGCACGAGCACGTGACGAGGCACCTGCTCGTCACCAACGACTTCCCTCCGAAGCACGGTGGAATTCAGTCGTACCTGTGGGAGTTGTGGCGCCGCCTACCGCCCGAGGACATCACGATCCTCACCACTGCACACCCCAGCGCGTTCGAGTGGGACGCGACCCAACCTTTTCGCGTCGAGCGCGAGAAGGCGAAGGTGTTGTTGCCGACGCCCTCTTTGGCTCGACGCATCGACGCCCTCGCCGACGAAGTCAACGCGCGGACGGTGATCCTCGACCCCGCGCTCCCGCTCGGACTGATCGGTCCGCGTCTGCGTCATCCCTACGGACTCGTACTGCACGGAGCCGAAGTGACGGTGCCCGGGCGGCTTCCGATCGCGCAGCTCGCGTTGCGGAGGGTGTTGCGCGGCGCAGAGGTGATCATCGCCGCGGGGGGTTACCCGCTGGCCGAGGCCGAGCGAGCTGCCGGGCGACGGCTTCCGGTCACGAACATTCCGCCCGGTGTCGACGTCGAACGGTTTTGTCCGCAACCCGACGACATCCGAACCGCGACGCGCGATCGGTTCGGCCTGCCGACCGACGCGCCGGTCGTGCTCGGCCTCAGCCGGCTGGTGCCTCGCAAGGGCTTTGACACGTTGCTCCGGGCCTGCGGTGAGCTGTCCGGGCGGGGCCGCGAGTTCGTGGTGGCCATCGCCGGCGGCGGAAGAGATCGGGCCAGGCTGGAACGAATCGCGAGCGTGGTGGGCGCGCCCGCGCGCTTTCTGGGAAGGGTCGACGACGAGGCGCTGCCGGAATTGTTCGCTGCGGCCGACGTGTTCGCCATGTTGTGCCGCAACCGCTGGCTCGGCCTCGAACAAGAGGGCTTCGGCATGGTGTTCCTCGAAGCCGCGTCCGCCGGCGTTCCGCAGATCGCCGGCGCGAGTGGGGGAGCGGCCGAGGCGGTCGTTGACGGAGAGACCGGCGTGGTCATCGACCCTCCCGACGACGTGGCAGCCGTGACCCGTGCCCTCGCCCTGCTGCTCGACGATCACGCGATCCACGAGCGCATGAGCGCGGCGGGACGGCGGCGCGCCGTGCAGGAGTTCTCCCACGATGCGCTCGTGGGACGGCTGCGGACAGCCCTCGATGCCGTGGGAGGATGACTCCCGTGCCGGGTGCCGAGGACGATCTCGATGCCGCGGCCGAGGGCGGCGCGATCATCAACGCATCGTGGGCCGGGACTGCTGTCTACGTTGCGCTGGCGATTGCCGGAACGATCGTGCCCGACTGGTTCGCGGTTCCGACCGCGATCGCGTCGGTGGCGTTGTTCTTCGTCGGCTGTGTGGTGTTCCTGTGGGCCTATGCGAAGGCGGTGTTGCGCAGCCGCACCGACCTGATCGGCATCGGTGGCCTCTATTTCTTGGCAGGCACCGCGCCCAACGACGTCGCCTTCCGATTGCGGCTGAGCATGGCGCTCGAGATCGTGGCGGCCATCGTCTCGGCGTCGATCCGTCCGTTCACGCCGATGGCGTTCGGCTTCCTGGTGCCGGTCTACGGGTTGGGCCTGGCCGGCTTGTGGGGTGCGCGCTACGGGAAATTCGAACCACGAGCGGTGCCGGGGCCGTCCGGTGGGTAGCTCCTTCGGCGATGTGCCGTGGCCGCTGATCCTGCTCGGCCTCGAGTTCCCGGCGCTGATGGCGGTGCTCGACTGCTGGTTTCGTCCCCCTGACCACTTCACAGGGGGTGAGAGCGACCAGCGCGCCTGGAAGGGCTGGCTGATCGTCGCCGTGCTCACGGTCCCGATCCTCCTCGGCTACGGGATCGTCATCGGGTACTACTACTCCGTCGTCCGCCGCAACTCGCCTTCCGGCCCCGGCTGACCGGGCAGAATGATCGTCCATGACTGATCAGGCGTCGCAACGGGCGATCATCGCGGCGTCTCCCCAGCAGTTGTTCGACGTCGTGACCGACTTCGATCGGTACACCGACTGGATTCGTGACCTGAAGTCCGTCGAGGTCCTCGAGCGGGATGACGAGGGTCGAGCCGTGGAGGTCCGATACCGCGCCGCGGCGATGGGGCGGAGTACGAGCTACACGCTGCGCTACGACTACAGCAATGCTCCTCGTGAGCTGCCATGGAAGCTCGTGAGCGGCGACATCATGCGACGGCTCGACGGCGCCTACGAGTTCCACCCGGTCGACCGCGAAGCTGACCGCACCGAGGTCGAATACTCATTGACCGTCGACCTGATCGTGCCGCTCCCCGCGTTCGTGAAGCGGCGCGCGGAGTCGAAGATCATGCACAACGCTCTGCGTGAGCTGAAGGCCCACGTGGAGAAACAACCCTCCGCATGAGCGAGCTCATGGCTGGACGCGCGAGCGCCAGCGAGCCGGACGGCGATGGGGCACGGGGGCGCAGCCCCCGAGAAACATGAGGGTCCTGCTCTTCACGGGCAAAGGCGGCGTCGGCAAGACCACGACGGCGGCGGCCACCGCGCTGCGCTGCGCCGACGCCGGCTTGCGAACGCTCGTCATGAGCACCGATCCCGCGCACTCGTTGGGTGACGCATTCGGCCAGCCGCTCGGTCCGACGCCGACTCTCTTGGTCGATGGCTTGTGGGGCCAAGAGCTCGATGCGCAAGAGCGCATGGAGGAGTCGTGGGGCGACATCCAGGACTACCTGATGGAGGTCTTCAACTGGGCCGGGCTCGACGCCATCGAGGCTGAGGAGCTGGCGGTGTTCCCCGGACTCGACGAGGTCTTCAGCCTCAGCGACATCAAGACGCACGCAAGTTCGGGCGAGTGGGAAGTGCTCGTGGTCGATTGCGCGCCGACGGCTGAGACCATTCGCTTCTTGTCGCTACCTGACATCTTGGCGTGGTACATGGAGCGGTTGTTTCCTGTGAGCCGGCGGGTGAACAAGGCAGTTGCGCCGGTACTGAAGCGGGTGACGTCGCTGCCCGTCGCTGGTGACAGTGTCTTCGCGGCCGGCCGGCGCTTCTACGAGCGTCTCGATGGCGTTCGTGAGCTGCTCACAGATCCGGAGGTCACCAGCGTGCGCCTCGTCGTGAACCCCGAACGCATGGTCATCGCCGAGGCGCGCCGCACGTACACC
>JBEEGD010000307.1:0-2646 GCA_041166685.1 Acidimicrobiaceae bacterium
ACCAACGACACCGCACCGATCGTGGCTGCGATTTGCATTCGCCTCGACGGGATCGCCCTCGCCATCGAGTTGGCCGCGGCTCGGGTGCGGGTCATGTCCGTCGAGCGCATCCTTTCGGGACTCGACGACCGTTTCCGGTTGCTCACGGGAGGCTCGCGGACCGGTCTCGAGCGCCAGCAGACGCTGCACGCGTCCGTCGAGTGGAGCCATGCGCTGCTCGAAGAGCCCGAGCGGATTGTGCTTCGTCGGCTTGCCGTGCTCATCGGCGGGTTCACCCTCGATGCGGCAGAAGCCGTCGCGTCCGGCGACGGCATCGAGCGCGACGAGGTACTCGATTTGCTCACGCGACTCGTCGACAAGTCACTGGTGATCGTGCTGCACGGGCAAGGGGCCGAGACCCGGTTTCGACTCCTCGAGACAATTCGGCACTACGGCCGACAGCGTCTGCTCGAGGTGGGTGAAGTCGCCAGCACGCAAGACCGCCACCTGTCCTTCGAGCTCGACCTCGTGGAGCGACTCGAGCCGGCGGTAGAGATGGGCGACGTGGCGGCGCTCGGCGCACTCGAGGACAACGTCGAGAACCTCCATGGCGCGTTGGAGTGGTCCCTTTCCACCGCGAACGCAGATGGGCTTCGCCTCGCCGGCGCGCTCGGACTCTTCTGGTCGACGCGCGGCTACTACGCCGAAGGCAGATCGTGGCTCGAACGCGCACTCGAACATGCGGAACCGGGCAACCCTTGTGACACCGCGAAGGCACGGTGGGCGCTCGCCAATCTTCGTTTGCTCGGCATGGATGCGATCGACGGATTTGGCTACAACGACGCCGCACAGGCTCTCGCCGAGGCGGGTGGCACCGGAGACGAGCGCATTGCAACACGAGCTGCCGCTCATCTCGCGCGGCTGGAGGCGTATCTCGGGATGGACGGGGCCGACGCCAAGCTCGAGGAGATCCTTGCGACGGCCCGGCAACTCGGGGACGTCTGGTTGGTCCTCACTGTGGTGGCATCGTTGGCGTACGCCCAAGCTGTCGTTGCCGATCGTGACGATCTGGCCGCACCGGCACTCGATGAGCTCGAGGCCACTGCCCGACAAACCGGCAGCCCGCACGTGCTTGCGATGCTGTGGCTGATTGCCGGTCAGGTCGCGCTGCGCCGGGGACGCGTCACTGAAGCAAGGGCGCGGCTAGAAGGCGCGCTCGCCGCGTCGCTCGACGTCGGCGATCCGGCCTTGGAAATGCTGGTACTCGACGCCATCGGTGACTTCGGTGTCGCGAGCGGAGACGACCCCTGGGCAGCAGACGTCCTGAGCAGTCGGCTCGATGTGATGTCCGGTTCCGCCATCGGTCGTTTCGAATTCGTCCAGGCGAAGATCGCAACGGCAGCGCTGCTGCGAGGCGATGCCGCACGAAGTCGGGACGCGCTCGACGAGATGCTGCCCGTGGTGCGGCAGGTCGCATTTCCGTCGCTGGTCGCGGGCACGCTGACCCGCCTCGGCCAGGCCGAGACCACTCTCGGCTTGCCACAGTCGGCGCGAGTGCGCCTCGACGAAGCGCTCGCCATCGCGCAAAACCTCGGTATGCCGTGGAGCGAGACCACCGCGCTCGGGGCACTCGGACGACTCGCAGCAGCAGAAGCTGCGATCGAAGACGCGGAAGAACTTCAACACCGGGCGCTCACCGCGGCCGCCGAACGAGGTCTCACCTTGTCGGTCATCGACGCGCTCGAAGCGCTGGCGGAACTCGCAGCGTTGTCCGACAGCGCCGCCGAAGCAACGAGGGTGCTGGGAGCAACGGCACGCGCACGAGAGGAGATCAGCTACCTCCGCCCTGGTCTCTACGCGGCGCAGTACGACGCGGCCATCGCGAAAGCTCATGAGGTCCTGGGCGATGACGGGTTCCTTGCGGCGTGGACGGATGGAACCGCGCTGGAGCTGGCAGAAGCCGTTGCGTACGTCCGCCGCGCCCGCGGCGCTCGCAAGCGGCCGACAACTGGGTGGGGCAGCTTGACGCCGACCGAGGAGCGCGTCGTCGAGCTCGCCGCCGAGGGGCTCAGCAACGCGGAGATCGGCCGGCGCCTCTTCGTGGGTGCGGGCACCGTGAAGACGCACCTGTCGCACGTGTACGGCAAGCTCGGCATCGCCAACCGGACTGAACTCGCGGCCAAGGCCTCGGTGCGTGGACAAGGGGACGTCACGTGAGGCGACGGGCGGCAACCGTGGCGAGCGCGATCGCGATCGCGATGTGCCTCGCGTCGACCGCGGGCGCGGACACGGACTCGCTGCCCGGAGAACCCGAGGGTGAGCACATCGTCGTGACGGTCGGCGCTGGTTCTCCCGGGAACGTGCCGATGTTGATGCTCACGCCGGGTGCGCCGGTGCGGTTCATCACCGAAGCGTTGACCCAGGATCGACCCGCCTGGTCGCCGGATTGCCGGTCGCTCGTCTTCTCCCGATCTGGACCAGGCATGGAATTGTTCGTCGCGGAGGTCGGGGGCCCTGCGCGTCAACTCACGTTTGGGCATCACTACGGAGCCGGTTCGCCCGCCTGGTCGCCGGATGGTGGCACGATCGTGTTCACGTCGTACGGGCAGGCTCCGATTCTCGCGTTGCCCGACCCCCACACCGAGCTCTTCTCGATCCGGCCAGACG
>JBEEGD010000308.1:0-5945 GCA_041166685.1 Acidimicrobiaceae bacterium
GCGACACACCGACGACCTTGTTGGCCACGGCGATGGCGCACCGCGCGGGCCTCGAGGTTGCGCACCTCGAAGCTGGATTGCGATCGCACTCGCTCGTGCACCCCTTTCCCGAAGAGCTCATCCGGCTGGCGGTGATGCGCCGCGCCGACCTCCTGTTCGCGCCTCACGAGCGCGCCGCGCGCAATCTCGAGCACATGCGCACGCGTGGTCGCATCGTGCAGCTGAGCGCGAACACCTCAGTTGAGGCGCTGCGTGCCGCGCTCCATGACGATCTGGAGGCCAAGGGCGGCGGACCGGTGATCGTCACCGTGCACCGCGTCGAGAACCTGCACCGGCGTCGTGTCATCGAACAGCTCGTGCGCGTTGTGCGCTCGGTCGTGAAACGGTGGCCGGTGCAGTTCGTGGTGCACGGCCCGACGCGCCAGGTGTTCGAGAAGCGTGGCATTGACTCGCAGTTGTCGAGCGCAGGCGTCGAGCTCGTGCCGTTGCTCTCGCACACGGAGTTCGCGACGCACCTACGAGACGCCCCGTTCGTCATCACCGACGGTGGAAGCGTGCAGGAGGAGTGCGCGCTGCTGGGTGTGCCGACGTTGTTGTGGCGAGCACGATCGGAGCGCGACGACGGACTCGGTGCGAACGTCGTGTTGTCCCGCTATGAACGCTCGACCATCGATGCCTTTCTCGACAACCCAGAGCAGTGGCGTCGCGAGCCCGTGCCGGCTGACGCGCATCCGTCGAAGGAGATCGTTGACGAGTTGCTCAGCGTCTGAGCAGATCGTCGATGGCATCGTCGTTGCCGCGCTCGCGCGCCCGTAAACGCTCGCGCGCTTCGAGCGCGTCGGCGCCGTTTGCCGCGATGGCTCGCAGCGCGTCGGGGATCGCAGCGATCCCTTCACCCGACCACGGCAGTGCGCGAGCGGCTCGCCCGATGTCGTGAGCGAGCGCATCGACCTTTGGCGAGTACCCGACGGCCACACTCGGCCGGCCGGCGAGCGTGGCGGCCACGATGCCGTGGTACCGCATGCTCACCACCACCGCTCCTCGAGCGACCTCGTCGACCACGTCGTGCACGCCTGGGCTCGCCAGGGTCGCGGGCGTGCGCATCGTGCGGGCGATTGCTTCGTGCAGCGGGTGATCTCGATCTGCCTGCAGGGCCACGAAGTGCACAGGGAGGCCCAGGGCGTCGGCCGCCGAGTCCAGCGCCCGGGCCGCCGCGGGCACGAACCACGGTGGCGTCGGATCGACTCGCCGAGACCCGACCGGCATCAAACGGCGTGCGGGCGACCACGGTCGCAGGCACACCACCAGGCGGTCCGCAGGGCCGGCGACCGGCACGGGCAAGCCGAAGGCGAGGTCCGCGGTGGTGCGGGCCGCGATGCCGAGGTGTTGCAACACCTGACGCGACTCGTCGTCACGCACAGTGACCGGCGCAACCCCGCGCAACCCATGCCGAACCAATCCCCGCCCGAGTCGCGTGTCGACCGGTCCCGCGCCGAGCCCGATCGCGCCGACCGGCCGGCGAAGCACGCGGCCGACGATCGGACGCAGCAGGTGATACGGGAGATTGAAAGGGCTGGTTTCGTCCTGTAGCAACCCGCCCCCGCCGACGATGACGGCGTCGGCGGCGCGCATTGCCGCGACGATGCGGTCCACCCGACGGTGATCAATCGCGCGCACAGTGTGGCCGGACCTCGTTGCCTTCGGGTCCATCGACATCGCGCACACCTGTACATCACGCTGCGTGAGCTTGTTCCGAAGTGCCGCGAACACCAGCTCATCGCCCAGATTGGAGGAGCCGACCCAGCCGGCGACGAGGACCGTGCTCACCCCCAGATCATCGCGGCTCGAAGATGTCGACGAATTTTCACATTCGGCGTACCCCTCCGGACCTTCCGAGCGGTGACGGATCCAGTGCGATGCGGGGAGTTGTTGTCGTGAGCGGTGCTCATCTGGCGGCCCACCGATTCGTGCATTCCGGAAGATTCGACATCGAGGGTCCTTGCCTTTCGGCCCCGAGGTGTCTAGTTTCCGGCCCCGACCGTTGTCGCAGGAGTGTCTGCGGCGGTCATGTTCCCCGCCATTCGGTGGGGTCACCGCTACGGGAAAGAGAACTGGCGGAATGATGCGGGTTGGCGATCAGTCGAGGGGTCCACACGGCTTCTCCCTTTCGCGCGTCCGTACCGTCGTCGGCAGTCCTGTGGCAACAGTCATGTCATGTCAGAGCTCAATGGTTAGGAGACCTAATGAGTAATCCACGGTCGAGGCGCGGCACGCGTCTCGCCGCCGGCGCGGCAATTCTTGGCCTGATGGTCAGCTTGCTCGTCGGCCTCGTCGGATCGGTAGCGCCCGCGAATGCGGCGATCGGTTCGGCTTGTACAGGCGCCAATGCAGACCCCGGTGCGTTCCCCGATGCCGGCCTTGCGGCCAACTGCCTCAAGGGCTACTCCATCGCGAATGGCAAGCTCGACGGGACGTTCGGTGAGAACGACAATCTCATCCGCGCCCAGTTCGCCAGCTTCGCCACGCGTTTCCTGACGGCAGCCAACATCGCGCACGCGGCGCGCCAGTCGTTCCCTGACGTGGACTCGAACTCCACTCCCGACGCCAACGTGCTTCGGGAGATCGAAGAGGGGCACGCCGCGGGCGTGGTCAACGGTTTCACCAACGGGAACTTCGGGCCGAACACCAACATGAGCGTCGCGCAGGGCGCCACGATCGTGATGAACCTCTGCCATGCGATTCATGTCGCCAAGCCGAGCGCGCCTGATTGCACCGTGGTGAACGACCCGGCGACGGGCAAGCCGGACACCTCGGCGACCTACGACGCTGCGGTCGCGCAGGGGATCCTCGATCTCAACGCCGCTGACAAGGGTGGCACGAAGTACCCCAACGCCAAGAGCGACACGACCAAGCGTGGCCTCTTCGCGGACATGCTGGGGCAACTCCTCCAGAAGGAAGTTGACGCCGGCGTGATCCCGAAGCACACGTTCTCCTCTACCAACCAGACGTTCACGCCGGACTCGGCTTCAACCGGGAACCCGTCGGTGACCACGTTCGTGCCCCAGAGCGCCGGTGGCACTGGCACCAGGACGAAGAACGTGACGTTCACCGGCGTCGGCACTGACCCCGTCGACGTCGCGACGCTTCCGTGTTCCGGTGACTACGGCGTCGAAGGCTACGTCTTCAACACCAACGGCCTGATCACCTTCCGAGACAGCGACAACACTGGTCCGCTCTTCAACCCGGACAGCAAGGCCGATGCTCTCGGTGAGAACGGTTTCGACAACACCACCGCCGGGGGCGGTGTTGACGGAGCGATCGATATCCAGTCGATCAACGGGTCGCCTGCACCAGACCAGCAGTACAACAACGACATCACCCCCGACGGTGGCGAGGTGTTGGTGAGTCTGTTGAACGACACCGACAGCGGTGACTGCGTTCAGGTTGTCGTCTTCCGCGACGCGAACAGCGACAATGCATTGAACCTCGCCACGTCGAATGCGCCAACGGAGGCATTCGGTGTGACAGGTCCGCTCGTGTGGACCAGCGGCGAGGCCGCCAACGGGGCCAGCGGCGCCGATGTGGTCTTCTACGACCGCGCGAACAACATCCTCTACACCGATGACACGGACGGCGTCTTCTACCGGATCAAGGCGAATGACGTCCCGACCTACGACGACCAGTTCCCGCTTACGCTCTCCGAGTTCAAGCAGGACATCGGCGCCGGGGATGAGTTCGACTTCAGCAGCAACGACTACAGCCGGACAGCCCCGAACTCGTTCGACATCTTTGTCGACTTCACCCAGATGCCAACGAACGTGTCGGCTGTACAAGGTGACTTCGATTCCGGAGCGGGCGCGAACGACATCAAGCTGTCGTGGACGTCTCCGACGGACGGTGAGATTGACCACTTCTGTGCGTTCCGCAGCGGGACATCAGTCAGCGACCCCCCCGGCAATGGTGGATGCACGCCTGACGGCAGCGGGCCGACGGTCAACAGCATCGTCGACTCGGACCCGACTCCTGGGTCCTACAGCTACCGCGTGTTCTCGTGCACAAAGGCGGGCACCGGCTGCGGCGACGAGAACGAGGATGACAGCCAGACGTACCTGAGCGAGCCGATTACGGGCACGGTGACCGGCCCGGCTCCGGCTCCCGTTGCTGGTCCGCCGGTGTCGAACTCGGCCGTGTTCCAGGACAACAACAACAACGGCTTCCTGGACAACACCGACATCCTGACCATCACGTTCAACGAGCCGATGGATGCACCGGCCGCTGGCGACAGGTTCACCGTCACCGACCAGGGGGACGGGACGACCGGGACCATCATCAACGGGACCAACGCGACCTTCGCGGTCTCGAGCACGAACACGGTGCTCACCGTCACGATGACGCAGGGCCCGATCATCGGAGGAACCGGAACGACGGTCTCTTACCCGGCGGACGTCACGTCCACTACGGGCAACACCGACGCCGACGAGCACTTCGAGTGGGACCTCGGAAATAGCGGCGACACCACCTTCTAAGAACCGCTCGTAACAAGCAGCATCTGAGCTGCTCCGGAGCCCCGGCCCTCACGGGCCGGGGCTCCGGCCGTTTTCGGCGTTCGTGCGGAAGATTCCGCGACGGCACACAGAACTGGACGGAACGATGCGGGTTTGGCGATGAGGTAGCGGGCGGTGGCCGTTGCCGACCGCTCGCCCTCGCCCCGATGAGCCGCGTGACTTTGGTCGACCAAACTCATCGAAGGACAGCACCACCGGCCAGACCATGGACAAGTACAACGTGTCTGATCCGATGCGCCCGCGACGACACGGCCCAGATCCTGTTCAACGCCTCCAAGGTGATCACCGAAGAAACGTTGGCGGCAGGCCTGGACGCGTTCACCGACGACAACGGCAACGACAACGAAGCCGCGATCAACGCGTTGGCCAAGGCCGGGGTGGTGAAAGGCAAGGGCGGAGGGCTGTATGACCCGTCCGGAGCGGTGTCCCGAGCCCAGGTCGCGTTGTTCTTCGTCCGCTTCATCCAGCTGATCGTCGACGCCGGCCAACTCCAGCCGCTCTGACACGTGCGATCGCTTTGCCCGGTGGCTCCGCGGCCACTGCTCGTGCGGGGCGTAAGGGCGTGCCCTTTCGGCCGATCTGGACGGTTACGGTTCGAGTAACCTCGCCCCGGCCTCGGCAGTAGGGCGGGTCAACACCATCCATGAGTTCAACGGCTAGGAGTTCCAATGAGTAATGCACGGTCGAGGCGCGGCACGCGTCTCACCGCCGGCGGAGCAATTCTCGGCGTCTTGGTCACGTTGCTCGTCGGCGCCATCGCACCTGCGAACGCGGCAATCGGTTCGGCGTGTACAGGTGCCAACACCCAGTCAGGGGCGTTCAGCGACGCCGGCACGGCGGCGAACTGCCTCAAGGCGTACGGCATCGCGAAGGGTAAGAACGACGGCACGTTCGGTGAGGACGACAACCTCATCCGCGCGCAGTTCGGCAGCTTCGCCACGCGTTTCCTGACGGCGGCCAACGTCGCGCACTCGGCTCGCACGCCGTTCTCCGACGTCAACGCGAACACCGTTCCGGATGCCAATGTCTTGAAGGACATCGAGGAGGGCCACGCCGCAGGCGTCGTCAACGGGTTCACCGATGGCACGTTCCAACCCACCGCCAACATGACCGTGTCGCAGGCCGCCACGATCGTGATGAACCTCGCTCAAGCGATCCACAAGGCGAACTCGAACGCACCTGATCTCGCTCCGGTGAACGACCCGGCGACGGGGAAGCCGGACACGGCGCAGACGTACGACCTCGCGGTTTCGAAGGGGATCCTCGACGTCAACGCGGCCGACAAGGGTGGCACCGCGTACCCCAAGGGCAAGAGCGACACGACCAAGCGCGGCCTCTTCGCCGACATGCTGGCCCAGCTCCTCCAGAAGGAAGTCGACG
>JBEEGD010000309.1:0-6704 GCA_041166685.1 Acidimicrobiaceae bacterium
AAGAAGACGTCAGCAAGTACTTCGCGTTCGTCGGCTCGTTCTCGCTCTTCGACGACTGCAGCGGAGAGGTGGTCAAGGCGCACCCCGACTTCCCCGACATCCACGCTCCGCTCAGCGGCTTGGCCCAGAGCCTTCCGAACAACTTCCCGCCACAGCCAATTCGTGCCGGCGGAGCTACGGGTCCGCTGCAGTACATCAAAGACAAGCACCCGAACGCCATCACCAAAGTCGGAAGCCTCATCGGCGATGTCACCGCCGCCAAGGAAGCCTGGCAGAACCTGAAATTTGTGATGCAGTCACTCGGCTACCAGATCGCCTACGAGCGGATCTTCGAGCCGACCGAAACCGACTTCACCGCCGACATCGTGCAGATGAAGACCCAGGGCGTCCAGCTGCTCTCCCTCTCGTCAGCTGATGTCAAGACGATGGCGCGGGTCGAATCAAAGGCGAACCAACAGGGGTGGAAGCCAGAGGTCACGCTGCTCGGCGCCGCGGGCTACGACAACACCTTGTTCACGATCGCCGGCAGCAATGACGCGGTCGAAGGCGCCACGCTCTACCTGCCCACCGGGATGTACCTCGGCGAGGACCGCTCGGTGAACCCCGAGATCGACCTGTTCCTCACCTGGCTCGACCGCACGCATCCCGGTGCGAACGTCGATCTCTTCACGGTGTACGGGTGGGTGTCGGCTCGCTTGTTCGTGCAGGCACTGCAGGCCGCCGGGGCACCGGCCACGCGGGCGAGCCTCATCGGCGCGCTGCAACAGATCGATGACTTCGATGCAAACGGGATGCTCTCGCCCGGCGGGCCCGCATCCAAGCGGCCCGCGACCTGTTACATCATGGTCACGATCCACAACGGCAAGTTCCAGCGGTTGGACGACCCTGAAACCGGCTTCCGCTGCGATGGCACCTACGTCTTCCGCCAAGGCGGTTAGCTCGTGGAAACTTTTCTCCAGTTCACCGTGGTCGGCATCACGGTCGGCTGCATCTACGCGCTCACCGCCACCGGCCTGACCGTCACGTACATCACGTCGGGCATCTTCAACTTCGCCCATGGCGCGGTCGGCATGATCGCCGCCTTCACGTACTGGGAGCTCACCGCCAAATACGGCTGGCCCCAGGCCCCGGCGGCGCTCGCGGTGCTGTTCGTCCTCGCCCCGATCATGGGTCTGCTGATCGAACAGCTCATGCGCCGGCTGCACGGCGCACCCACCGAGGTCACGCTGGTCATCTCGCTCGGTCTGCTGCTCGCGCTCATCGGCATCGCCCAGTCACGCTGGGATCCGGGTATTGCCCGCGTACTTCCCGAATTCTTCGCCGGTCACCAGGTGAGGATCTTGGGCGTCAACGTGAGCTACCACCAACTCACCGTCATCGCGACCGCCATCGCGGTGGTGGTGGTGCTGCGCCTGTTCCTGTATCGCACCCGCGCCGGCATCGCCCTCCGGGCGGTGGTCGATGCCCCCGACGTCGCCGCCCTGAACGGGGCGGCACCCGATCGGGTGAGCCAGATGGGCTGGGTCATCGGTGCGATGTTGGCGTCGCTCGCCGGCGTGCTGCTGGCGCCAGTGTTGGGAGCGGTGGACATCATCCTGCTCACCTTGCTCGTGATCAACGGCTACGCCGCCGCGATCGTTGGCCGCCTTCGCAGTCTTCCGCTCACGTTCGGCGGCGGCATCGCGCTGGGCCTCATCGAGTCCTATGCCATCGAGTTCAGCCCGCAGAGCCTGCTCAGCTACCTGCACACTGCGCTGCCGATCATCTTCCTGTTCGTCATGCTGCTGCTCGTGCCCGAAGCGCGGCTGACCGTCGGGCGCAGGACGACGCGTCGACCTCTCCGCGTGCCCAAGCTGCGCGAGTCCGTGATCGGCGCGACCGCGTTCGTGGCGTTCGCATGGGTCGCCTCGGGGTTTCTGTCGAACCGTGATCTCGGCACCATGACCAAGGGAGCGGCGCTCGCGCTGATCATGCTCTCGCTGGTGCTGCTCACTGGGTACGGCGGACAGATCTCGCTGGCTCAGCTCACGTTTGCCGGCGTCGGTGCGTTCGCGATGGGCAAGGTTGCGGGTGGCAACTCCATCCTCGGACTGTTCGCCGCCGCTGGTTTCGCAGCCATCATCGGCGGGATCGTGGCGCTTCCCGCATTGCGGCTGCGTGGGCTGTATCTGGCGCTGAGCACGTTCGCGTTCGCGCAGTTCATGACCGCGATCTTTTTCAAGAACAACGACGTGTTCGGGCAGGGAGGCGCGCTCAAGGTCGGTCGCATCGGCCTTCCGGGCATCTCGCTCAAGAGTCCGCGCGCGTTCTTCATCTTTTGTGTCGTCGTGCTGGTGGCCTCGGCGGTGGTCGTTCTCGCCATCCGCCGCGCCTCCTTCGGCCGACGCCTCGCGGCGATGTCGGACAGCCCGGCGGCCGCCGCCACCCTCGGCATGAGCCTGACGACGACGAAGCTCATCGTGTTCGCGGCGTCGGCCGGCTTGGCCGGACTCGCCGGTGCGCTGTACGCAGGCAACCAGGGTCAGGTCGGCAGCTTCGACTTCGAAGTGCTCCTGAGCCTCGTACTGCTCCTGCAAATGGTGATCTGGGGCGTCGACTCGGTCCTCGGCATCCTGATCGCGGGTTCACTGGTCGCGCTCTTCCCGACGATCGAGAAGTACTTCCCTCAGTTGCGGGGCGGCTCGTTGCAATACCTCGCAACCGGAGTTGGAGTGATCCTGTTGAGCCGGCATCCCGGCGGCATCGTTCGTCTGGTCGGCGAGCGTGTTGCCGCAGTTCGATCGCGCCTGTCGGCCCGTCGAACCAGGCTCGACGATCTCGACGAACTCGCAGAAGCGACGCCGCTGCGTCCTCGGCCTCGCCCGCGGCCGCGCAGCGTCGACGACCTGACGCCCGTAGCCGTCCCTGCGATGGAGCTGCGGGGGATCAAAGCGGGCTACGGCGGCATCGAAGTGGTGCACGGCGTCGACCTCGTGATCCCGCCCGCCACCGTGTTCGCATTGCTCGGCCCCAACGGCGCGGGGAAGAGCACGCTGCTGAAGGTGGCGAGCTGCCAGATGGCACCCACAGAAGGCTGCGTCCACATCTCGGGCGTGCACGTCAACGGCGCATCGCCCGAGGCGATCGCGCGACTCGGGGTGTGCACGATCCCCGAGGGCCGAGGCATCTTCGCCAACCTCACCGTGCTCGAGAACCTGCGGATGATGACGTTCCGCGAGGGCGTCCGCGCCTCGGACGTCGAGGAGCGAGCGATGGCCCGCTTCCCCGCGCTGGCGGACAAGCGTCACCGCATTGCGGGCACGCTCTCCGGCGGCGAGCAGCAGATGCTGGCGATGGCACGCGCGGTGGCGACCGAACCTTCGCTGCTGCTGCTCGATGAGATCTCGATGGGTCTTGCGCCGCTGATCGTCGCCCAGATGTACGAGCTCGTCGGCCATCTGGCCGCGGAAGGCTTTGCCCTTCTGATCGTCGAACAGTTCGCGCACACCGCGCTGCAGTTCGCGGACTACGCCGCGGTGATGACGCATGGTCAGATCCAACTGTTGGGCGAGGCGGCCGACGTCGCTCCCGCAGTCGAGGATGTTTACTTTGGAGCCACCGCATGACACGTACGAGAAAGACACGCTGGTTGCTCGTGGGTGCGGGCGGCGCCATCACCGCGTTGGCCATCGCGAGCGGGTGGCAATCCGCGCAGGCTCAAGATGCTCCCAAGTTCCAGAGCTACACGCTCTCGGCCACGGCGCCCGGCTTCGAGATGTACGAGGACGAGCCCAGCGCGAATGCTCACCCGGAGGGCGGAGGGCAGGCGCCGTACAGCACGTCGGCGCTCGTGAGCGGCAGCGGGTACGGGCTCTCGAGCATCGCGTGGCCCGGCGCAACCGAGGCAAACGCCGACAAGGTCGCGCTGCTGCTTTTCCCGAAGGAAGTGCAGGGCGTTCCCGTGCCCGACGCGGTGGCGGCGCTGGTCAAGACGGCGGCTCCGGCCGCCAACTATCCGATCCGCGCCGAAGCGCGAACGGGCGAGAACAGGCCCGACGCCACTCTGGACGCGCAAGGCGCGACGTTGAAAGCCCATGCGGACCCGCTACTCGCGCAAGCCACGGCCACGATGAAGGGCGCGACCGGACAGGCGGGGTTCAGCTTCGGCAACGCGGAAACCATCGCCAACTCCGTGCTGAGCGACAACGCCGGTCAAGCGTCGGCCGACAGCAAGGTCACGAAGATCGACATCGGCGGCGTGATCAAGATCGACTCCGTGACGAGCCATGCCGAGGCGGCGACGAACGGCGTCGCCGCCGAGGCACCCAAAGGGTCGACCGTCGTCCAAGGCATGACCGTCGCGGGCCAACCGGCTTACGTCGACGAACAGGGTGTCCACGTCGGGTCCGAACAGGGCCAACCGGCGAACGTGGTCGCGAGCCAAATCGCGAACCAGGCACTGAACAGCGGAGGTTTCTTCTTCTACGTATCCCAGCCGCAATCCGAGCAAGCCGGCGCGTCCGCCAGCTATACCGCGGGGTCGCTGCTCATCTTGTGGATCCCGCCGGGCAACCCGAGCAAGAACGTCTTCACGATCGCACTCGGCGGCTCTCGGGTCGCTGTCACCGCGGTTCCAGGGTCCGACTTCAACGTGAAGACACCCGCCCCGAGCATTCCCACGTTCTCGGCGCCGGCGGCCAGTGCGGGCTCCCCGGCGCGGCCCGGGATCTCGTCGACGCCGTTGACGTCGGCCAGTCCGGCGAGTCCGGAGAAGCCGGCGGCGACCCAGCTCGGCGGCAAGCCGATCGCGGCAACGGTCAATGGAATCACCGGCCAGGTGATCCTTGGTCTCCTCGGCTCGGGTCTCATGTTCTTCGGATTCAGGCGGGTGGCCGACGACATCGTCGACCGCGCACCTTCAACCTGTCCCCTCGAGACCACCTAGGTCGAGGCACCACAATGGCTGACATCACACTCGAGCCCATCAACACCCAAGCGGGCGCCCACGCCTCGCTGGCGGAGCGTCTGACCGCGCTACGGCGTCGAACCGGCTTCGTCGTCACCGACCGCACGCTGCTCACCGTCGGGTCGATCCTCATGCCGCTCGGGCTCGTACTGGTGCTGCTCGGTTGGTACGGCGCGTCGCACACGGCGCGCGTGTTCGAGCAGATCCCCTACATGGTCTCCGGCGGCCTGCTCGGCATCGTGCTCGTCATTGCCGGCGGGTTCTGCTACTTCGGTTTCTTTCTCGCGCGTCTGCTCGCGACCTCGCGCGAGATGCTCGACTCGCTCCTCCGGCTGGAAGAGCGCTTTGAATCGGTGGGACTCTCGGCGGAGTCCCCAGTTGAGCGGGGGGCGCGGCTACCGCTCGTGGTTCTCGTCGCCACGAGGAACGGCGCGATGTTCCACCGGCCCGACTGCCCGACGGTCGCGGGGAAGGCTCCAGCGGAGTTGCGGTCCGTGCGCGCCACCGACGGGCTCACCCCTTGCCGCATTTGCGCGCCGGTCGAATCTTGACGGCTCAGTAGCCGGCGTTGATGTCGACGATGCCTTCGAGGGGCTCGCCGGCGCGGTAGCGGCGCAAGTTCTCGATGAACAGCTCCAACGTGCGGAGCAGGCTGTCGGGTGCGCTCCACGAGATGTGCGCGCTCAGGCGAACCCTTGGATGCGAAAAGAGGGGATGGCCCGCCGGTAGCGGCTCGGGCTCGACGGTGTCGAGTGACGCCATCGCCAACTGTCCACTGTCGAGAGCGGCGACGAGGGCGTCCTGATCGACGAGCGAACCGCGCGACACGTTCACGAGGTGCGCCGTCGGCTTCATCGCGGCGAACTCCGCCGCGCTCAGCAAGTGGCGAGTCTGCGGGGTGGCGGGCGCGGCGATCACGACATGGTCGGAACCCGACAACAGCTCAGGGAGCGACCCGACCATCGTCACGCCATCCATCGGCGACGGGTCGGGGCGGCGGCGCACGGCGGTCACGTGCATGTCGAAGGCCAGTGCGCGGCGAGCCACTTCCTGTCCGATCGCTCCGAGCCCGATGAGACCGAGCGTTCGCCCGCGCAGGCCGCCCAGTTCCGCGAAGTTCCACCGATCGGGCGGTTCGCGCACCCACGACTCTGGCAGGCGCTTCTCGAACGCGAGCATGGTGGCCAACACGAACTCTGCGATCGGAACCGCGGACGCGCCCCGCGAGCACGTCACGACGCAGCCGTTGAGCCGCTCGAGCGGCACGCTGTCCACGCCGGTGGCCAGCACGTGCACCCAGCGGACGCCAAGTTCGAGCGCGCGGTCGAGGGCCTCGGGCCGCGGCGCGAAGGTGAGCAGGATCTCAGACGGCGACGCGGCCTCGAGCACGGGAGCGAACGTTTCCTCGGGCACCATCGCGGCGAGGCCCGCCGCGAGCGTGTCGCCGAACTGCTCGTTCTCGACGAGGACGGTCAAGGTTGTTTGAGTACACCGACGGAGTGCACGCGCGCCAGCTTGTCCGCGAGGTACTCGGGCGCTTCCTGGGTCTCGATGAACCAACCCGTCGGACACATGGTGAGGATCTCGACGAAGGAGAAGCCCGCGCCCGAGAGCTGCGTCTCGAATGCGCGGGTGATCATCTTCTTGGTCCGGGCCACGTTCCCCGCATTGTTCACCGCACCCCGGGCGACGTACGCCGCCCCGTCGAGCTCTGCAAGAAGGTTGCTCAGCCGGATCGGGTAACCATGCTCGTGAGCGT
>JBEEGD010000310.1:0-4973 GCA_041166685.1 Acidimicrobiaceae bacterium
GCTTGAACATGCCGTCGGTGGTCGCGTCGAGCCCTTGCGTGACCATGGCGCCTTCCGCGGCGTAGCTGTAGATGTCACTGCTGAGCAGCGGCGGACCGAACAGCACCGGAGCGAACCACAGCATCGCCGTGAGCACCACGGCCCGTATGCGGTCGCGCCGTGGCAGGTCACTGCGTTCGACGCGGGAGATGAGGCCGAACCAGGCGATGCTGAGCATCGACGCACCGACGACGAACGCGATTGCGGTGAACGGTCGCACGCCGTTGTGCGGCACACCTGGCAGCGTCAGTCGCCATGTCGGACCCGAGAGCCGCCAGAGAGGCGCGGTCACCGCGATGAGCAGGCTGCCGCCGAGTCCGATCCATCGATAGGGACCGACGAGCGCGCGTCGCTGCGCAGCGGTCGCGCCAGGCGCGAGCTCGAGAGCCATCGTGACTGCGGACCTCCGAAAGGGGCACTGCGAGGGGGGCGGGCGAATTATGTCGCACGCACTGCGTCAACGCGAAACCTTGCCCAATTTGGGCGACCCGCAAGCCTGTGATGACCTGTTGGCGACATGAAGGTGTGGATCGACCAGGACCTGTGTACGGGCGACGGCCTGTGCACCGACCACGCGCCCGATGTGTTCACCCTGCTCGAGGATGGCATCGCCTATGTGAAGGAAGGCGAGCGGATCCTCAACGACCCCGGCAGCTCAGCCAGCCTGGCGTCCGTACCAGGTCATCTCGAGCATGCCGTCGTGCAAGCGGCCGACGACTGCCCGGGCGAGTGCATCTTCATCGAGGTGCTTGCGTCGAGGCTGTCGGGGTAAGCGCGCTCCCTCATGGCCATCGATCCTCGGCTCATCGAAGCTTGCGGTGACCGCCCTGGGTGGGCTTGCGAGCACATCTGGGACGCGACTCACAACGAGACGCTGGCCAAGCTCGGCGACTACGCGCTGCACACGCCGTTGAAGATCCTGCTGATCGTGATCGGCGCGTTCGTGATCAACCGCCTCGTGCAGCGGATGATTCGGCGCTTCGTGAACACGCTCGCGGGTCGGACGACCAGCGGCATCCTGATGGGGACGCCCGCGAGTCCCCGTTCGGCGGCTCGCACGCAGACCATCGGTGTCGTGCTGCGCAGCCTCGCCACGGCGACGATCTTCACCTTCACCGGCCTGCTGATCCTGGGTGAGGTCGGCATCAACTTGGGGCCACTCATTGCCGGAGCCGGCATCGCCGGGGTGGCCGTCGGCTTCGGCGCCCAGAGCCTGGTGAAGGATTTCCTGTCCGGCATCTTCATGCTCATCGAGGACCAGTACGGAGTCGGCGACGTCGTCGATCTCGGCTTGGCGACGGGAACCGTGGAAGCCGTCAACCTGCGGTCGACGCGACTCCGGTCCGCCGATGGCACCGTGTGGCACGTGCCCAACGGTGGCATCGTGCGCGTTGGCAACAAGTCGCAGGACTGGTCGCGCGCCTTGCTGGATGTGACGGTCGCCTACGACGCCGACGTCCGCAGAGCGTGCGAGGTGATCAAACAGACAGCAGACGAGATGGCCCAGGAAGACGAGTGGGCAGACGACATCCTCGAGCCGCCGGAGCTCTGGGGCGTCGAGCACATCCGAGACGGTGCCGTGGTCGTCCGGCTCGTCCTCAAGACGCGTCCGGCGGCCCAGTTCAAGCTGATGCGCGAACTCCGCCTGCGGATCAAAGAGGCGCTCGCGCGCGAGGGAATTCCCGCGCCGACGGTTGCTACTGCTCCGTCAGTATGACCTCGACGGACAGTTCTTCACCGGGCTCCGTGAGCAGCTCGGCAATCCGCCCCGCTTCCTTGACGTCGTCGCTCGCAGCCTGAAGCGCGGCGAGCTGCTCCGGCGTGCCGCGGACCACGGCGTGCTCGACGTCGGCCCGCAACGACTTCTTCGCGGTGGTCTTCGCCTTGCGGACCTGACCCAACACGTCGGTCGCGACGTCGAGTACGAGGGGATCGCCGCCCTCGCCTCCCAGCTCCTTGCTCGTCGGCCATGACGCTCGGTGGATCGAACCGTCTTGCCACCAGCTCCACACCTCTTCGGTCACGAAGGGAAGGAAGGGCGCGAACAGCCGGAGCAACGTCGAAAGACCGAGGCGCAGCGCCGCGATCGCGGAGGCGTCGCCTGTGTACGCCCGCGCTTTGACGAGTTCGACATAGTCGTCGCAGAACGCCCAGAAGAATGTTTCGGTGCGCTCGAGCGCGCGCGTGTACTCGTACTCCGTGAACGCGGTGGTCGCGTCGTCGACGACCAGCGCCAACTCGCGAAGCATGGCGAGGTCGAGCGGTCGGTTGGGCGTGCCGTCCGCATCACCGAACCCGAGCACGAACTTCGCCGCATTGAGCAACTTGGTGGCGAGGCGGCGGCCGACCTTGAACTGGTTGCGGTCGAGCGCGAGGTCCATTCCGGGGCGCTCACCCGCCCCCCAGTACCGGACGGCGTCAGACCCGTACTCACCGATGATCGCCATCGGGTCGTCGGGCGAGTTGCCGGCCGACTTCGACAACTTCTTCCGATCCGGATCGTTGACGAAGCCGGAGATCAGTGCGTCCGACCACGGCAGCGAATCGAACTCGTAGTGCGACCGGATCACTGTGTAGAAGAGCCACGTGCGGATGATGTCGTGCGCTTGTGGACGCAGGTCCATTGGAAAGATGCGCTCGAACAGGTCGAGGTCGTCGGGCCAGCCGCCCGCGAGCTGTGGGGTGAGCGAGGAGGTGGCCCACGTGTCCATGACGTCGGGATCGCCGGTGAAGCCGCCCGGCTTGTCGCGGTGCGCCTGCGTGTAGCCATCCGGCACGTCGGTCGACGGATCGACGGGGAGTTGCTCGGGTCGCGCCGTGAGCAACTGGTCGTGCAGAACGTTGCCGTCCTCGTCGATGGGATACCAGACCGGGAACGGCACGCCGAAGAACCGCTGGCGCGTGATGTTCCAATCGCCGATGAGGCCGTTGACCCAATCCTCGTACCGCACCCGCATGAACTCGGGATGCCATCGCAACTCGCGGCCCCGGACGAGCATCTCGTCCTTTGGTGGGTAGCGGATGAACCACTGGCGATTCGTGACGATCTCCAGGGGACGGTTGCCGTTCTCCCAGAACTTCACGGGATGCTCGATCGGCTTCGGCTCACCTTCCACACCACCGGTCTCGCGCAACAACTCGATGACCCGTTTCTGCGCCTGTTTCACGTTCAGTCCGGCGATCTCGCCGTACGCAACCCTGCCTTCGGCTGAGTCGATGGCGTCGGGTGGCAAACTCGAGATGCGGCCGTCCTTCTCGACGATCGCGCGCACCGGCAGCCCGAGCTCGCGCCACCAGATCACGTCGGTCGTGTCACCGAACGTGCAGATCATCGCGATGCCCGAGCCCTTCTCAGGATCGGCGAGCTCATGCGCGACGATCGGCACGCGCACGTTGAACAGCGGCGTCGTTGCGTCGGTGCCGAACAGTGGCTGGTAGCGCGCGTCCTCAGGATGAGCGACCACGGCGACGCACGCCGCGAGTAACTCGGGACGGGTCGTGTCGATGTACAGCGGTGTGCCATCGGCGCGCGAGAACACCAACCGGTGGTACGCGCCGGGAATCGTGCGGTCCTCGAGTTCGGCCTGCGCGACCGCCGTCTTCATGTCGACGTCCCACAAAGTGGGACCTTCGATGCGGTATGCGAGGTCGCGCTCGAGGAGCCGAAGAAAGCCGTGTTGCGAGACGCGTCTCGCCTTTGGTCCGATGGTCGTGTACGACTGCGACCAGTCGACCGACAGCCCGAGAGTGGACCACACGTCGTGGTACTTCTCCTCGAGCATCTCGACGACTTCGGCGCAGATCTGCATGAAGTTGGGCCGTGAAACGGGGATCGGCTGCTTCGGCGGCGGATCTGCCGGTGTGAAGTCGGCGTCGTAGGGGAGCGATGGGTCGCAGAGCACCCCGCGCATCAACTGTACGCGGCGCTCGACGTTGAGCCCGTTGTCGTCCCAGCCCATCGGGTAGAAGACCTCTTTGCCGCGCATCCGCCAGAAGCGGGCCATGAGGTCTTTGTGGGTGTACGACGCGCAGTGGCCGATGTGCAATGCGCCCGACACCGTCGGCGGCGGGGTGTCGATCGCGTAGACCTGCTCGCGGGTCTTTGTCCGGTCGAACCGGAACGTGCCGTTCTCCTCCCACCGGGCGCGCCACTTGTTCTCGAGGCCTTCGAGTGACGGCTTCTCCGGAACGGCGGCCATGAAGGCGCCAATGTAGCGACGGCGGCTTTGGCCGCCGGCCGCTCAAGGGTGGGCGGCGGGGCTGAGTGGTTAGTGGCGCATGCCACATCGCTCGAAGGCTGTTCGCGGGCTTATGGTCGCGAGATGGGGACCGAGGGGGCCGCTGCGTTGCTACTCGAGGACGTCTTCGCGCCGGAGTCGCGGCGCAATCCGCATCCGCTCTATCACCGGCTCCGCTCGGAGCAGCCGATCGCGTACGACCCTCAAGACGACGGATGGCTCCTCACGCGCTGGGCCGATTGCGAAGCGGTCTTGCGCGATCCGAGGTGGTCGAGCGCCCCGGAGCATCGCCCTGAGCGCCCCGTCGATGGTGTGAGCATCAGTATGGAGGCGGGTGAGGTCGGCATGAAGACATTGCTCTTCCTCGATCCTCCCGACCACACGCGGCTGCGCCGGCTCGTGTCCAAGGCGTTCACGCCTCGGCGCATCGAGCAGTTGCGCGGTCACGTGACAGAGATCCTCGGCGATCTGCTGGCTGGAGTGAAGCCCGGCGAAGCGGTCGATGTGATCTCGACGTTCGCGTATCCGCTGCCGCTGATTGTGATCTGCGAGCTGATGGGCGTGCCCGTCGAGGACCGGCACCAGTTCGAGGGATGGTCAGCGGACGCGACGCGATTGCTCGACCGCGACATCGACGAGGAGACGTTCAACAAGGGCATCATCGCCACGATGTACTTCCTCAACTACTTCAACTCA
>JBEEGD010000311.1:0-5321 GCA_041166685.1 Acidimicrobiaceae bacterium
CCCCCACACCGAGCTGTTCTCGATCAGGCCAGACGGAACGGGTGAGACGCGCCTCAGCAGTCAACTGTCGGCGGCCGCGCAACCCGCGTGGGCGCCGGATGGCTCGGAACTCGCGGTGATCGGCGAGACGGCGGTCGACACCTACTTCCAGATCCTCGTCCTCGACCCGAAGACAGGAGCCGAAACCCGACGCCTCACCAACGACCTCGCGGGCCACCACCTGCACCCGGCATGGTCGCGAGACGGACGAACGGTGGCGTACGCCCTCGTACCGCAGAGCGATCCGGCACACGACTTTCAGCCGTGGGAGTTAGCGGTCGTTGGCGCGGACGGCTCGAATCCGCATGTCATCGTCTCCGATCCGGATGGCCGCGACCTCTACGCGCCGTCTTGGACGCCCGACGGTCGCATCGTCTTCGGGAGCGCCAAACGCGGCACAGACTCCTATCTCGAAGTCATGAACGCCGACGGAACTGATCGGCATCAGCTGGCGCGATACGGCAGCGGCGTCATTCCGGCGGTTGCGCCGCGGCTCTTCACGGACGCCGCTCCCGGTACCGGCGCACCCTCGGAGCTGATCGGACCGGAGGGTCCGCCGGCGAGCCCCGCAGCCGCGCCCGCGCGTCCTGTCGACGCGAGCGGTACGCCAACAGCCTCGCCGCCGGCGGGATCTGCGCCAGCCGGCGCGCCAGGGAGCGACGGCGGTGTTGCCGCGAAGGCTGCTGTCGGTGCAGCGCAACCGCGCGCCGCCGTTGCATCATCGAAGGGCGCGGGGTCGGGTAAAGCAGTCGCGGTAGTGGTCGCCTTCGTCCTCGCCGCACTCTCCATGATGTTCGTCGACTATTGGCGCCGGTCACGGCGGAGCGACACCAGCCCAGACGCGACTCGACGCACTGGAGGCGGGTGACCGGCCTCTAGTGCGTCGAGTACGTCAGCTGCGATCCCGCAGCCGTTGCTTACGAGTTCGGTACGGGCAGGAAGGTCACGTTGGCCTCACGCAGCCCCGACGGGTTGGCAGCAGCTTGCGGCCGGGCCGGGTAGGAGAACGGCTGGGCGCCGGACAGGTCCACCGAGAACCGAATGCGGCCGGAGTCGTCGGCGGTCACCACTCGGGGCTCGCCGCCACCGAAGACGGCGATCTTCTGGCCGTGAGCAAACAGGCCGGGCGTCGTCACCAAGCCGATACCTCGTCCGGTGAACGTCGCTCCCTTCACGGATGCGTCGCTGACCGTCATCGATGACCCGTCCGTGCTACTCGCACGCAACGACCAGCCCGAGTCGTCTGGACGCAGGAGCAGACCGAGCGTGCCGGCGAGCATCACGGCCGCAAAGGCCGCCGCCAGCCCTCGCCGGGTCGCGGTGCGGCGCCGTCGAGCGGCCCGCGCCTCCCTGACCTGCTCACCAATCGTTGCACCCTCGGGGAACGGAATGCTCAGTGTTGTTTGCATGACGAACGTCCTCTCACCGCCGGAACCATTTCGGCACTTTGGGCAGTATGAGCGCCTTCCTCCCGGGCGTCAGTGAGCACGCTCACAGAGCGATGCGAAGTCCGTCACACTGGAGGTGACCTGGTGACCGGGAGGAAACGTTCCGGCGAGGTAGAAATGTGCAGGTGGCAGGTTTATGACAAGGAGACGGGTGTGACATCCCTCGAGACGAAGCTGCAGCAACTGGCCGACGAGTTGACTCCAGAAGAAGCGGCGCTTTTGAGCGCTCAGGCGGCAACCAACCCGGATGACCTTGCACCCTCGCTGCGGGCCAAGCTCCAGCAGCATGCCGAAAGCCTCACCCCCGACGAGTGGGCCGAACTGCAAGCCCTCGAGGATTCCGTCGATGACGAGGTTGAGGGCCACATGATCAACGTCAAGAAGTCGTCACAGCACGGGCTCGACCTCTCGAGCCTGCGGAGCCCAGCCAACCCCGGACCCCACGACGCCATCAAGCCCCCCACGTTCGTGGCGCCCTGGCTGTCCGCCGTTCGTATCCACTAGGCCCAACCCGGCCATGTCGCGGCGCAGGCTGCGAAGATGGCGATGTGGAGCTGCTCTCGGGTCTCCCACCCGCCGACGTGCGTCTCGTGTTGAGCCGGTCCCGGCGACGGAAATTCCGACGCGGCGAGGTGATCTTTCACGAGGGTGACCCCGCCGACGCGCTGCATCTCATCATGAGCGGACGCGTCGCGGTACGCGTGGCAACCCCACTCGGCGACGCCGCCACACTCGACCTCGTTGGCCCCGGCGACGTCGTTGGTGAGCAGGCACTCCTCCCGCCGGCCGGTCCACGGTCCGCAACCACGATCGCGCTCGAGCCGACCGAGACGATGGCGCTGTCGGCCAGCGACTTCGCCGCCTTGCGGAGCGAACACCCCGCGGTCGACGGCGTGCTCCTCGCGCTGCTCGCGCGGCGCAATCGCTCGCTCGCGGCTCGGCTCGCGGAAGCGCTCTACTCCAGCGCGGAAACGCGGGTCCTACGGCGCCTGCTCGAGGTGGCCGCCCTGTACGACGATGACGCGGATGGTGACGGCGCGGTGGTGCTTCTCACCCAAGACGACCTCGCCGGACTCGCGGGCACAACGCGTGAGACGGTCAATCGAGTGCTACGCAAGGAGGCCGAGAGCGGCGCGCTCGATCTGGCACGTGGTCGGGTCACCGTACGGGATCGCGCGTCGCTCGAACGCCGCGCCCGCTGAGTGATCCCGATCACATTCCGAGAGTGCGGTAACGCACGGACAGCTGTCTGGTTCCGGCGCATTCTGAGGGCATGATGATTTCCTCAGGTATCGGGCGGACAGCGACTCAGCAGCACGGTACAGCGCAGGCTGCCGGGCTTGGCGGGAACCTGAACGCCATCGACATCAAGCTCGCCGCCGAACCCGACGGGCACCTCACCAAGCTGGTGACGCTTCTGGGGCTTGGTCGCGACATCCGTTAGTCCGCTAGACGACGGCGACGAGATGGAGCTCGGCCGGAAGATCGAGAGTGAAGGTCGCGCCTTCGCCGACGTTGCTGTCCACCGTGAGTTGGCCGCCCATCGCGCGGGCGAGTTGGCGAGCGATGTACAGCCCGAGCCCGGTTCCGGCTTGCACGTGATGGTGATCGAGTCGTTCGAAGCGATCGAAGATGCGGTCGAGATGCTCGCGAGGAATACCCGGTCCGTCGTCGCTCACCCGGATCATCAGATGCTCGGGCCGCTCCTCGATCCGGATCTGAACCCGGCTGTGCGGTGCGTACTTCAACGCGTTGCCGACGAGGTTGCTCAGGATCTGCTCGATCGAGAGCTGATTGCCGAGGGCCAGCACCGCGCCCGATCCTGAGGCCAGGGTGATCTCACGGTTTGGCCACGTGTCGCGCAGTTCTTCGAGAACGTTGGCGCACGCTTCGTTCACATCGACCGGAGTGCCAGGCGGGGCCGATCCGCGCGCTTCGACGATCGCGACCTGCAACAAGTTTGAAATCAAATTCGACAGGCGGCGGGTGCCTTTTCGGATCATGGAGAGCGCCTCCGCCTGTCCACCGACGTCCAGCGCGGCAGGAGACTCGAGGAGCAGATTGGTGAAGCCCATGATCGTCGTGAGCGGTGTGTGCAGTTCGTGTGAGACAGCGGCGACGAAGTCGTCCTTCAACCTGTCGACCTCGCGTTGACGAGTGACATCGCGGGCGACGACGACCAGGGACGCCGGTGCGCTCGCCGTCGTCGCATAGGAGCACTGAAGCCAACGGCGATCGCCACCTCGGGTCAGAATTTCGACATCGCTCGGGAGTCCATCGCCATCGCTCTCTACCCACCGCTCGAACGTGACCTCCGCACCAGCCGCATCGCGCGGTCGCAGTTGAGCCAGCGCGTGGCCACCGAGCTCGCCGGCGGAGTAGCCCGCGAGGCGAGCCATGGCGGGATTCCACGTATCGACCATTCCGTCCCTCGTAATCGTGAAGATCCCATCCGACGAGCGGTCGACGACGTCGAAGAAGTGAGCGCGCTCGCGGACAAGGGCGCCCAGCAGCTCTGAACGCTCCAGCGCGCCGGCCAGCTCGCTCGCGAGCGCTTCGAAGATCGACGCCTCTCCGGCTTCGAACCCTTCAAGTCCGGAACGGTCGTACGACAGCAGCCAGCCCTTCACGTCGGCGCCCTGCCGCAGCGGCGCATACAGGCACTCCCGTCGCCCGGCTCGAGCCAGCAGCTCCGCGATGTACGAGCCATCGCCACCGGTCACCCTCGCGGCGCCGGCGCCCCCGCCGAGCCCGGCGACGACGGCGTTGCTCAGCTCCGTTGTCTCGATGTCGCCGGAGTGGTGCGACGGGACATCGCGGTCCAGCAGCACCATGTCGACCGCCAATGATTCGAACGAGCTCCGCACCGTGTCGAGGAAGCTCGTGATCGCCAGGGCAGGGTCGAGGGGAGTCGTAAGTTCGTGGGTCGCACGCTGGAGTGACTCGATGCGAGCACGATCGACACGGGCCTCCGCATATCCCCGCTGGGCCCAATGAAGGACGCCGAGTGGCACAAGGAACAGCGGTACGAGCGCGGGTGAGTTCCCTGCGACCGAGGCGAACAAGACGCCGAACGAGATGTTGATGCCGCCGCCCAGCAGCCAGCCCATCAGGATCACCGACTCGAGACCGCCGATCACTCGACGCAGCGACTGGTGCTGCACCAGCGCGAGGACCGCGCTGACCGAAAGGTGGTTCACGAGGATGCCGGCGGCCATCGCCAGCGCCAGCACGCCCATCTGCTTCTCGCCGTGCAGCGTCGGCCCAGACAGTTCGACGTAGACGACGCTCGCCGTTGCCGCCGCCGCGGACCACTGCGCGACGTTGAACGAGGCTTTGACGGCGGGAACGCGCAGCAGTCGTTGCGACACGCCCTTGGCGAGCGCAGTGAGAACGACCGCGCCGACGCCGGGCGTGATGAGAATCACGGGCATGAGGGCCGCCTCGAACAGATCGAGCGCGTCGACGTGACCCCGGTATTCGAACCGAATCTCGAGGAACCCGGCCAGGACCAACACCGCGGCCAACGGTCCCAAGATCCACGCCGGGCCCGAGCGCGTCGCACCAGCGACAATCGCCATGCCCACTGCACCCACCGTCAATGTGGCGGTGAGGACGTCGACCGACCGAGGAACGTCCCGCCTAGTCACCTAGCTCCAATAGCCGCTTTGCCAGTTGGAGCCCTGCCAGTTCGAGCCCTGCCAGTTCGAGCCCTGCCAGTTGCTGCCCTGCCAGTTGCTGCCCTGCCAGTTGCTGCCCTGCCAGTTGCTGCCCTGCCAGTTGCTGCCCTGCCAGTTCGAACCCTGCCAGTTCGAACCCTGCCAGTTCGAACCC